>NZ_JBQSVT010000141.1:0-210 GCF_052376555.1 Specibacter sp. AOP5-B1-6 | reverse complement strand
CTACCGGGCAGAACCAGCCGTATAGCAGGAGGGCGCGGCGGGACACTGCGCTGCACGCAGGCCCTACCAAGCCCCTGAATCAAGCCGTGGCAGGGGCACCAACCCTCTTCAACATTCCCGGCCAGTGTCAGCGCCACAAAGGCCACAAACGGCCGAAGTTCATGCCGACACCAGCCCACCCTTCAAAACGCTACTGACCCACACACCTAG
>NZ_JBQSVT010000140.1:0-237 GCF_052376555.1 Specibacter sp. AOP5-B1-6 | reverse complement strand
GACCGGCACCGGAAACCCGGTCAACAACGGCAACCCCACCAACACAGGATTGTCACACCCAAAGGATTCAATGGAAGGAAGAGCACCAACCGCGGCAAGAAGCGAAACCACATCCTGTGTGGCCTCACCGCCCCGGTCCCCGGGGACAAACACCGGAATACTCATACACCAAGACTACAGGCAGACGTTACCAACACGCAATACATCCCCGAAAGAATCTTCTAAATCTTTTTCAGG
>NZ_JBQSVT010000139.1:0-254 GCF_052376555.1 Specibacter sp. AOP5-B1-6 | reverse complement strand
GATCTGGGAACAGCCACGACCACCGGTGGCAGCGGATAACTCCGGGTTCAATATCTGGGAACAACCACAACAACCACCACCGGTGGCGCAGGCAGGCATGTCTGACTCCAGCACCCCACCACCAGAAAGCCCCGAACCAGGCGATACCTGGCCGGGGAGTGGGGATGCGGGGCGGGAGTCGTTGTTTGAGGACAGTGGACCATTGGGAGATGGCGGGAACGAGAATGCCGGGGAGCCGAGGGTGGTCGATGGGG
>NZ_JBQSVT010000138.1:0-291 GCF_052376555.1 Specibacter sp. AOP5-B1-6 | reverse complement strand
CTCCGGACGCCCCAACACCTCCAGGGCATGATGCGTCAACGCCGCCGCCGTCCGCTCCGGAATCCCCAACGACTGCGCCGCCTCAGCCACCGCACTGGACCGCGCGACCCCCACCTGCCACGGATTCAAATCCACAGCAACCCGCTCAACCTGCACCGCACCCATCAACTGCCCCAACAACGCCGCCTTGCACGCCGCCGTGGCATCCTCCAACACCTTCACAACCGCCAACGCAGCAACAGCACCATCATGAACATCACACGCAACACTGTACTGAGAAGCAGGCTCCGG
>NZ_JBQSVT010000137.1:0-314 GCF_052376555.1 Specibacter sp. AOP5-B1-6 | reverse complement strand
CCGATGGGGTGCGGATTCCGTTCCCGGGAACGGGTGAAGTCTTGGCAGGGCTGGATCCGATCGATCCTGAGAGTACCGACCCGGTCTCGAAGGATGACCGTACTTACGGTCAAAAGCTTCTCGACGGGCTCCTGGACTGCGTGAAGCTGGCCGCCCGCACTGACAAGCTGCCGCTCAACGGTGGATTGAAGACGCAGTTGATCATCACCTGTTCCCAAGAAGACTTGGAACGCAACGACGGGACCGGCACCGCGTTCACCACTTACAACGGGCCGGTGCCGTTGGCCTTGTTTGACCAGGCCCTGTGTGATCCG
>NZ_JBQSVT010000136.1:0-317 GCF_052376555.1 Specibacter sp. AOP5-B1-6 | reverse complement strand
CGTCATCGGCGGGTTGCTCCAGGTGCTGTTCACGGTGTGGTTGTTGTTGGGCCTGTGTCGGGGTTGCTGCCGGCGGCGCTGCTGGTGGGTGGGTTCAGGACCTTGTTGAGGCGTCGCTTCAACCACTTCGGGTATTGGGTGAGTTGAGGTGTTTCATGCAGCGGTGCCCGATACTTCCCGGACGGGGTGATCCACCCGACCCGGCCATCACTGGTAAGTTTCGGGGTCCAGCCCCGCAAACGAATCTGGTTCCGATACGGCTCCCGATACCGACGATAATTACCACGACGATCCTTATCGTCCTTGAAATGCCGCAA
>NZ_JBQSVT010000135.1:0-319 GCF_052376555.1 Specibacter sp. AOP5-B1-6 | reverse complement strand
CACCGTCATCCCGCCGGCGTAGAGCGAAATGATCATCTCATCGAGTCCGCCAATGCGGCGGGCACCCTTGGGCACCAGTGCCGGCTGGAAGGACCCGTCCCTGTCCCGCGGCGTCGCCAAGGCGATGTCGCCGATCTCTGATGCCACCGTTTTCGGCGTGAAACCGTTGCGGGAGTTGTTCGGCGAAGCGTCCGACCGCTCACCCTTCTCATAGCCCAGATGGCCGGCCATTTCGGCCTGCAAGCCACGTTCCAACACGGCCTTGACCATCTCGGGCAGGAACCCGCCCTCGCCCGTGAGCTGCAGCGTGCCCTTATCG
>NZ_JBQSVT010000134.1:0-319 GCF_052376555.1 Specibacter sp. AOP5-B1-6 | reverse complement strand
TGACCAGGGCACGCTGCAGCTCACGGGCGAGGGCGGGTTCCTGCCCGAGATGGTCAAGGCCGTGTTGGAACGTGGCTTGCAGGCCGAAATGGCCGGCCATCTGGGCTATGAGAAGGGCGAGCGTTCCGACACGTCGCCGAATAACTCCCGCAACGGGTTCACACCGAAAACGGTGGCATCAGAGATCGGCGACATAGCCCTAGCGACGCCGCGGGACCGGGATGGGTCTTTCCAACCGGCCCTGGTGCCCAAGGGCTCCCGCCGCATCGGCGGGCTCGATGAAATGATCATTTCCCTCTACGCCGGTGGCATGACGGTC
>NZ_JBQSVT010000133.1:0-319 GCF_052376555.1 Specibacter sp. AOP5-B1-6 | reverse complement strand
TTCCTTCACCTTCGGGCACGTGCGCCAGTTGGATGCTGTTGCGTCCCGGTTCCTGGTCAATCTGGCAAGGAAAGCACCCCTGTTCGGGACACCGTCCGAAGACGCAGAGTTCGTTTTCGTTGATGTTGACGACACGATCATCGAAGTTCACGGGTATCTGAAGCAGGGCTCCGGGTATGGCTATTCCAAGGTCCGTGGCCTGAACGCCGTCCTGGCCACCGCGTCCCGGGAAGACACCGCCCCGGTCATCATTGGCCAGCGCCTGCGCAAAGGGGCCGCGAACTCCGCCCGCGGCGCGAACAAGTTCGTCACCGAAGCC
>NZ_JBQSVT010000132.1:0-319 GCF_052376555.1 Specibacter sp. AOP5-B1-6 | reverse complement strand
AGCTTCGGTAACGAACTTGTGCGCGCCGCGGGCGGAGTTCGCAGCCCCTTTGCGCAGGCGCTGGCCGATGACCACCGGGGCGGTGTCTTCCCTCGACGCGGTCGCCAGGACGGCATTCAGGCCCCGGACCTTGGAATAGCCATACCCAGAGCCCTGCTTCAGATACCCGTGAACTTCGATGATCGTGTCGTCAACATCAACGAAAACGAACTCTGCGTCCCCGGACGGCGCCCCGAACAAGGGCACCGTCCGGGCCAGATTGACCAGGAACCGGGACGCAACAGCATCGAGCTGCTTCACATGCCCGAAAGTGAAGGAC
>NZ_JBQSVT010000131.1:0-323 GCF_052376555.1 Specibacter sp. AOP5-B1-6 | reverse complement strand
GGTGTTTGGCTGGGGTCGATCAGGTAGGGAGCGGTGAAGTACGGGGTCCCGGTGATTAGTTTCATGGTCCAGTCGCTGTGATGGATCAAGCCGTGGTGGCGGCTGCAGAGCAGGGCCCCGTTCTCGATGCTGGTTTCTCCGCCCTCTTGCCAGGGAAGGATGTGGTGGGCTTCGCACCAGGTTGCCGGGGCCCGGCAGTCGATGAAACAACAGCCCAAATCACGGGCGAGCAGGAGCTTGCGCTGTGCCGGGGTGAACAGGCGCTGGGTCCGGCCGACACTGAGGATTTCCTGACCTTCCCCCATGCCGAGGCGGATGATTTC
>NZ_JBQSVT010000130.1:0-349 GCF_052376555.1 Specibacter sp. AOP5-B1-6 | reverse complement strand
ACAAGCACCACCCCCAGTGACACTGAAACCAGTGCTGGCACCAGTTCCGGTGGTGTTGGTGCTGGGGCTTGTGTCGGTCTTGGCATCGGCACCGTTGTTGGTGCTGGTGCCGACATTGGCACCGGTTCCGATGGTGTTGCTCGCAGTTGTCTCCTCACCACCAGTAATTGAGCCCAAGTTCGCACTGCTACTGGCGCTGTCGGCGGTCGTGATTGCGTTGTCGGCGCTTGATGGGGCTGGGGTGAGGGTTGGCGGTATGGCTGTGGGGTCCCCATCAGGACCGATACGGATATCGGGGTCCTTGAAGCCGGGATCGGAATAGTCCGGGTCGTCAAAGACAGGCACCCAC
>NZ_JBQSVT010000129.1:0-408 GCF_052376555.1 Specibacter sp. AOP5-B1-6 | reverse complement strand
TAGAGGTATCCATACCCCAATTCTCCCAGCACCGGCACAGAATCCCGGTTAGTCCCCCGACGTCTTAAAGCTTTATCGGGTCATTGCTGTTCCCGACTGTTGACCCACGCACCTAGTGCCGTAGCATGCACGGAGTGCGTGTATGAACGAGGCTTTAGCTAGCCACTGAGGGGTGAACCGGGCATCTGTCTTGGCTTCGCCCAGGTGTAGCTCGGCGATGCGGCGCATTGCCAGCCCGGCGAATTTAACAGTTGAGCATCCATCGGCCAAGTCGACGACGACCGGCAGGGCACCAATGGTCGAGGGCTGATCAACGACTAGGAGCACGGTGCCCTTGCCGGCCATGGCCTTGATGATGGCGCGGAGTCACTTCTCGTCTTAGGGCAGTTCCCGGCCGAGGCTTTTTCC
>NZ_JBQSVT010000128.1:0-411 GCF_052376555.1 Specibacter sp. AOP5-B1-6 | reverse complement strand
ACAGCCGATGATCGGCATCTGGCGACCTGGTTTTAGTACAACACCGCGCTTGCGGGGTGTGGGGAACGAACCGTGTGGGTTGTCCGGTGTGAGGGTTGTTATGCGTTTGGCACACTGTTGGGTCCTGGAACAACAACGATTCACCACGAACGTGGTGAATGGTGTTGTGCCTGGTTTCCCGCACATAACCGAGTCATTGACTATAAGCACTTTGGTGTTTGTTGGTGGTGGGGTGTGTGGTGGGGTTGTTGTTTGAGAACTACATAGTGAACGCGAGCATCTTTATAAAGAAGCAATTTCTTTGAGATAATTTGAACCTGGATCTGATGCTGATGATGACCTCTTTTTGGGGTGTTGATTTGGTGTTGGTTTTCATGGTTCTCTCGATAAGCATTATAGCGTTATTGACTA
>NZ_JBQSVT010000127.1:0-411 GCF_052376555.1 Specibacter sp. AOP5-B1-6 | reverse complement strand
CAGTCAATAACGCTATAATGCTTATCGAGAGAACCATGAAAACCAACACCAAATCAACACCCGAAAAAGAGGTCATCATCAGCATCAGATCCAGGTTCAAATTATCTCAAAGAAATTGCTTCTTTATAAAGATTCTCGCGTTCACTATGTAGTTCTCAAACAACAACCCCACCACACACCCCACCACCAACAAACACCAAAGTGCCTATAGTCAATGACTCGGTCATGTGCGGGAAACCAGGCACAACACCATTCACCACGTTCGTGATGAATCGTTGTTGTTCCAGGACCCAACAGTGTGCCAAACGCATAACAACCCTCACACCTAACAACCCACACGGTTCGTTCCCCACACCCCGCAAGCGCGGTGTTGTACTAAAACCAGGTCGCCAGATGCCGATCATCGGCTGC
>NZ_JBQSVT010000126.1:0-429 GCF_052376555.1 Specibacter sp. AOP5-B1-6 | reverse complement strand
CGCAGGAACGAGCCCAGCGTTGACGGGGCATAACACCCCGTGAAGGCCTTCTTCATCCCGCCGTGGCGCAACACAGCCATGTCATCAATGGAATCGGCCCCGGCAACCATGCCCGCCACCAGGGCCGCGACCTTCAACCCTGCATTCGCACCTTTGTCCGTCGGCACGGACAACCACTCATCAGCCAGGGAATGCAGGCCCGCGTCCTCGGCCAAACGCATCACCGGCACCAACCCTACGGGCGACACAAGATTCTCCTCGTCAAAGGAAACTGACACGGCCGCGCGGGTATGGGAAACTATCATCTACGAGATGTCCTCTTTTGGGTATGAAAATTTGACTGTGGTAAGCCATATTTTCCCCTAAAAGACGGGCATTTCGTGTTTAAACCGCCGAGCAACCTCCGAATTTCATCGGTGGATCAAGGCT
>NZ_JBQSVT010000125.1:0-461 GCF_052376555.1 Specibacter sp. AOP5-B1-6 | reverse complement strand
CGCGCTTGCCGGGCCCGAACTTCGCATCCTCGTCGGCATCGACGGTCTTGGCTTCGGCCATCAGCTCACTGATTTCCTGGGCCAGCACCTTCTGCTTCTCCGTCAGCCGCGCATAGGACATCGCCTTGTGTTTGGAGGCGTTCGCGCGGATCTTCGTCCCGTCCAGGGCGACCTTGCCCAGCCTCACCATGCCCGCGGCCTGGCACAGTTCCAGGGCCTGCAGGAACACGTTCGCGAACGCGGCCAGGTGGCGTTCGCGGAAGCGCCCGATGGATCGGAAGTCCGGTCCCTGCTGCGCGGACAACCACCTGAACGAGACCATGTCGGTGCAGGCCCGCTCAATCGCCCGGGAGGAACGCACCCCGGTGCAGTACCCGTAGAGCAGGATGCGCAGCATCAACCGCGGATCATACGGAGGCTGGCCCTTCGCCTTCGCATAGGACTTGTAGAACAAGGTCAGG
>NZ_JBQSVT010000124.1:0-463 GCF_052376555.1 Specibacter sp. AOP5-B1-6 | reverse complement strand
AGAATTCCTGTGGCGCAACCCGGACCCCAAGAAGTCATACGACGCCGTGATTGTTGGCGGTGGTGGCCATGGATTGGCGACAGCCTACTTCCTGGCCAAGAACCATGGCATGACCAACATTGCCATTCTGGAAAAGGGGTGGCTGGCCGGCGGCAACATGGCCCGCAACACCACCATCATCCGTTCCAACTACCTGTGGGATGAAAGTGCGGCCATTTACGAGCACTCCCTCAAGCTGTGGGAGATCCTGCCCGAGGAACTTGAATACGACTTCCTGTTCAGCCAGCGCGGGGTCATGAACCTGGCCCACACGCTTGGCGACGTGCGTGAAAGCATGCGCCGGGTCGGGGCCAACCAGCTCAACGGAGTCGACGCCGAATGGCTGGACCCCAAGCAGGTGAAGGAACTCTGCCCGATCCTGAATATCAACGACAACATCCGCTACCCCGTCATGGGCGCCACT
>NZ_JBQSVT010000123.1:0-463 GCF_052376555.1 Specibacter sp. AOP5-B1-6 | reverse complement strand
GGTGGCACCCATGACGGGGTAGCGGATGTTGTCGTTGATATTCAGGATCGGGCAGAGTTCCTTCACCTGCTTAGGATCCAGCCATTCGGCGTCGACTCCGTTGAGCTGGTTGGCCCCGACCCGGCGCATGCTTTCGCGTACATCGCCAAGCGTGTGGGCCAGGTTCATGACCCCGCGCTGGCTGAACAGGAAATCGTATTCAAGTTCCTCCGGCAGGATCTCCCACAGTTTCAGGGAGTGCTCATAGATGGCCGCACTTTCATCCCACAGGTAGTTGGAACGGATGATGGTGGTGTTGCGGGCCATGTTGCCGCCGGCCAGCCACCCCTTTTCCAGAATGGCAATGTTGGTCATGCCATGGTTCTTGGCCAGAAAGTAGGCTGTCGCCAATCCATGGCCACCACCGCCAACGATGACGGCGTCGTACGACTTCTTGGGGTCCGGGTTCCGCCACAGGAATTCC
>NZ_JBQSVT010000122.1:0-496 GCF_052376555.1 Specibacter sp. AOP5-B1-6 | reverse complement strand
ACTTAAGAACCAACGACGCCGGCTCCTCCCAGAGCTGCACTTCTCCCCACACGCATTGCGTCCCGGTAAAGGAGTCCTCAACAAGAAACCCGTCCTCAAACCCGACGTGTGACTCAGTGCCGAAGCCGCTGTGCGTATCCATGGGCCACCACAGGTGAATGCCATCGGTGAAGCCATCGAACGCCTCGGCGATCGGCAAAGGCACCACCGCCACAGCGGACCGTGCAGCCGGCACCGAGTCATTCTCAGGGACAGGTTCTGGGGCATGGGAAAACAAACTAGACATCCATCAAGCTTACTTCTCAAGGGTCCTGATGGATTGCCCCAAGGCAGCGTGCATTTCTTCAGCCCCTGCATGTAAATGTCCAGGACAGAGGACGCCAAGACGGAACGACCCGAAGCTTGCACATATTCTGGCCACTACCCCATTAAATGGGTGTGGCCGCACTGGGCGGCCGTTGGTGGTTGTGGTGGGTGGCTGACTGTCGGTTGTTGT
>NZ_JBQSVT010000121.1:0-515 GCF_052376555.1 Specibacter sp. AOP5-B1-6 | reverse complement strand
TACCAGCCGCGTGCCGGCATCGCCAAGCACGACCACGTGGCCTGGGCGTTTGCCCGCAAGTGCGACGAGCTCGGTGTGGACATCATCCAAAACTGCGAGGTCACCGGATTCATCAAGGACGGCAACAAGGTCACCGGCGTGCAGACCAGCCGCGGCACCATCAACACCGAAAAGGTGGGGCTGTGCGCGGCCGGGCACAGCTCGGTGCTGGCCGAGATGGCAGGCTTCCGTCTACCCATCCAGTCACACCCGCTGCAGGCTCTCGTCTCGGAGCTGCACGAACCGGTGCACCCCACGGTGGTCATGTCCAACCATGTGCATGTGTACGTCTCTCAGGCCCACAAGGGCGAGCTCGTCATGGGTGCCGGCGTGGACTCCTACAACGGCTACGGCCAGCGCGGCTCCTTCCACGTCATCGAGGAGCAGATGGCTGCCGCCGTCGAGCTGTTCCCCATCTTTGGCAGGGCCCATGTGCTGCGCACCTGGGGCGGGATTGTGGACACCACGATGGACGC
>NZ_JBQSVT010000120.1:0-571 GCF_052376555.1 Specibacter sp. AOP5-B1-6 | reverse complement strand
AATCTGGGAACAACCACCACCGGTGGCAGCGGACAACTCCGGGTTCAATATCTGGGAACAACCACAACAACCACCACCGGTGGCGCAGGCAGGCATGTCTGACTCCAACACCCCACCACCAGAAAGCCCCGAACCAGGCGATACCTGGCCGGGGAGTGGGGATGTGGGGAGTGGGGATGCGGGGCGGGAGCCGTTGTTTGAGGACAGTGGACCATTGGGAGATGGCGGGAACGAGAATGCCGGGGAATCGAGGGTGGTCGAT
Source organism: Specibacter sp. AOP5-B1-6 (assembly GCF_052376555.1). NCBI lineage: Bacteria > Bacillati > Actinomycetota > Actinomycetes > Micrococcales > Micrococcaceae > Specibacter > Specibacter sp. AOP5-B1-6. The sequence goes on along the minus strand of NZ_JBQSVT010000120.1, from coordinate 309 downwards.
GGGGTGCGGATTCCGTTCCCGGGAACGGGTGAGGTCTTGGCAGGGCTGGACCCGATCGATCCTGAGAGCACCGACCCGGTCTCGAAGGATGACCGTACTTACGGTCAAAAGCTCCTCGACGGGCTCCTGGACTGCGTGAAGCTGGCCGCCCGCACTGACAAACTGCCGCTCAACGGTGGATTGAAGACACAGTTGATCATCACCTGTTCCCAAGAAGACTTGGAACGCAACGACGGGACCGGCACCGCGTTCACCACCTACAACGGGCCGGTGCCGCTGGCCTTGTTTGACCAGGCCCTGTGTGATCCC
>NZ_JBQSVT010000119.1:0-638 GCF_052376555.1 Specibacter sp. AOP5-B1-6 | reverse complement strand
CGGCACGCTTCATCAGCAAAATTAGCAACCATGACCGCTTGCTCCTGCGCGATCTCACCCTTGAAGAAAGCCTCCCCGAGCAAGGGCTGCGTCGGCGGTGCAAGAACACCAGTGACGGAATCCATGGTCGGCAACACCGCCTCAGCCAAGCTGATCCGGCGACGCGCCTCACCGACACTGATCTTCAACGACTGAACCAACAAATCAGCAGCACCGCTGGCACCCGTGGAAGCATACCGACCAGCCCCGGCACGCTGGGCCAATTCAGCAGCAGCAGCAACACCCAGGGCCTGCTGGAAGGTCGCCAACCGCTCCAAATCCTGCGCCCACCGCACACACTCCGTATCCGTCAAAGCACCCAAATCCATGCCAAACGGAACCCCACCAGAAGAAGCATCAGAGCAGGCGTCCGGTGGACTTGCTGCCCCGGACCAGACGCCCGGAGCCTCCTGCACGGAGGCGGCATTCGAAGCCGCCAGCACCAGCGCCCCAGCAAGATTCAACAGCTGGTGAACATGTTCACCAACCCGGAAATCCTCTGAATCAGATACCGACATACCCGGCATCCTCGCCGCTTGCTCCATACCTAAATTTTATAAGAAGGGTCTGACATTCACCGCCGAACAAACCCATCCGTG
>NZ_JBQSVT010000118.1:0-763 GCF_052376555.1 Specibacter sp. AOP5-B1-6 | reverse complement strand
GGGACGAGCTCCCCGCCGAACTGGCCAACAGGAAGCGCCGGGCCGAGGCGATGGCCATCGCCCGGGCCTCCATCGAGAAAGAAGCTGCGGCGAAGGCCCGGAAGGACGCCGAAGAGAAGGCAGCCAAGCGCGGCGATGACGATGATGACATCACCACCGCCGGGAACAAGGCCTCGGCAGACGCGGTCCCCAACCCCAAGGCGCAACGGAACTTCACCGATCCGGATGCACGGATCATGAAGCGCGCCGATGGATCGTTTTCCTACAACTACAACGGCCAGGCCGCCGTTGACGAACACCGGCAGGTCATCCTAGCCGCGGAACTGGGACAGGCAACCAACGACTACGGGCAGCTACTTCCCATGGTCGATCAAACCCTTGAGAACGTGGGACAGATGCCCAAGCAGTGGCTGGCGGACACCGGGTACTGCTCGAAGGCGAACCTCGAACACGCGCGGGCCCTGGAAGCCGAGCACGGCACGGAGTTCTTCATTTCCACCGGCCGCATGAAGCACTCAGCACCGATTCCTGAATCGCCGCGGGGCCGGATCCCGGCCAACACGACCGTGGTGGGCAGGATGGCCCGGAAACTGAAAACCAAGGCAGGGAAGAAAGCGTACGCCCGGCGCAAAGCCATCGTGGAACCCGTCTTCGGACAAATCCACACCCGGCAAGGCAAACACCTGCTGCTCCGCGGGCTCGAGAAAGCACAGCTCGAATGGAAGCTGCTCGCTGCCTGCCACAACATCATGAAACTGCGCAG
>NZ_JBQSVT010000117.1:0-796 GCF_052376555.1 Specibacter sp. AOP5-B1-6 | reverse complement strand
AGGCGGGATCTCCCAGTCCTCCAACCGCCGGCCCCAGCCATTGGCCTCGTTGTGCCGCGGCCCGCCCGGGATCCGGCCAGCCCCAGCCCGGGCATCAGTCGAGATATCGAAAGGGCTCCGCTGCTGGAACGGGGCAGGCGGTGCCGGGCGCGGCTGCGCTGTCCCAGCCACTCCAGACCGACCCGGCTCCGGGTCCTCGCCAAGGTCCTGTGGCGCATCGACCGGCCCAGGGCTGGGGTTGAACACCCCGATGAGCGAATTCAACCGATCAAAAAGCTCACCCTGACCACTACCGGCACCATCGCCACGACTGTCGGTCTCGCTGTCGGCCTCGCTGTCGGCCTCGCTGCCAGTACCGTCCGGGCCTGCGTTGTCACCGGCAACCCCAGCCCCGCCACCCTGACCACCCTGGGAGTCCTGGCTGTCTTGACCACCCTGACCACCCTGACTGTTCTGGGGGTTCTGGTTTGGTGGGGTGTCGGTGTTGATGGTGTTGATGTCGGCATGTTTGTTGGGGTTCGTCCCGGTGCCAATGGCGGCCATGAGTTGTTCATGCTGGGCGATCGTCATGTGCCCGTCAAAGTGGATCAGACCATGCCTGGGCTTGCGGAAGAACAAGCCTTGCTTCGCTACTAAATCAGCGTGGCTGGGCTTTTGCCCGTCCGGATCCAGCAAACTCATGATCCGGTTGCCGACCTGACGCAGAAAATCAGGACCACCATCACGGCCCGATTGAACCAGTGTCTCCCGGACCTCGTCACAACGCTCCACACTGATCCGCCCGTTCGCCGCCAAA
>NZ_JBQSVT010000116.1:0-842 GCF_052376555.1 Specibacter sp. AOP5-B1-6 | reverse complement strand
CTGGGGACGCTCAAACGCACCGGAGTCACCGGCCCGGTGGTGTGCCGTTTTGATTCGGCCTACTACGGGCACCCCACCGTCAGTGCAGCGTTGGCTGGTGGTGCCGATGTCACGGTCACGGTGCCGATGAACAAGGCCGTCAAACGCACCATCACCCAGATTCCCGAGGATGCGTGGACGCCGATCAAGTACACCAATGCCATCTACGACGAAGACGCCCAAGCGTGGGTGTCAGTAGCTGAAGTCGCGGAGATCCCGTTCACTGCTTTCTCTTCCAAGAAGAAGGCCGAGCAGGTTCCCGGGCGTCTGGTCGTGCGCCGCATCCCGGAGCTGAATCCGAAAGGGACCGAAGGGCAGCCGGCGCTCTTTGATACGTACCGCTTCCATTCCTTCTTCACCACCATTGATGGAGCAACTTTGGACGCTGTTGCTGCCGACAAGGTTCATCGCAAGCATGCCAGGATCGAACAGGTCAACGCTGATCTGAAGGACAGTGCTCTGGCCCACTTGCCCTCGGGGAAGTTCGCCGCGAACTCGGCGTGGCTGGTCGCCGCGGTCATGGCCTATAACCTCACCCGCACCGCAGGTGTCCTCGCCGCTGGCCAGTTCGCCAAGGCCCGCACGGGCACGATCCGCCGCAAAATCATCAATGTCCCGGCCCGGGTAGCCTCCAGTGCCCGACGCCAACAGTTCCACCTGCCAGAGTCCTGGCCATGGCAAGAAGCCTGGGAGAACCTTTTCACCGCCACCCACGCACCACCACAGACCGCATAAAACCCGTCAACCAAGCCAACCCCGGCGCGACTCAAGGAACCAAAAGTGGAACACCACCGGCAGAAAGG
>NZ_JBQSVT010000115.1:0-892 GCF_052376555.1 Specibacter sp. AOP5-B1-6 | reverse complement strand
CGGTGGGATCTCCCAGTCCTCCAACCGCCGGCCCCAGCCATTGGCCTCGTTGTGCCGCGGCCCGCCCGGGATCCGGCCAGCCCCAGCCCGGGCATCAGTCGAGACATCGAAAGGGCTCCGCTGCTGGAACGGGGCAGGCGGTGCCGGGCGCGGCTGCGCTGTCCCAGCCACTCCAGACCGACCCGCCTGTCCCGACTGATCTGGCTGTCCTGGCTGTCGCGATTGTTTCGGCTGTCCTGGCTCTTGCTGTTCTGGTGGTCGCGGTGGCTGTGGTGGCTGTGGTTGCCGTCCGGGCCGACAGGACTCCGGGTCCTGTGAACCAGGGTCCTGTGGCGCATCGACCGGCCCAGGGCTGGGGTTGAACACCCCGATGAGCGAATTCAACCGATCAAAAAGCTCACCCTGACCACTACCGGCACCATCGCCACGACTGCCGGCCTCGCTGCCAGTACCGTCCGGGCCTGCGTTGTCACCGGCAACCCCAGACCCGCCACCCTGACCACCCTGGGAGTCCTGGGAGTCCTGGCTGCCCTGACCACCCTGACCGTTCTGGGGGTTCTGGTTTGGTGGGGTGTCGGTGTTGATGGTGTTGATGTCGGCATGTTTGTTGGGGTTCGTCCCGGTGCCAATCGCGGCCATGAGTTGTTCATGCTGGGCGATCGTCATGTGCCCGTCAAAGTGGATCAGACCATGCCTGGGCTTGCGGAAGAACAAGCCTTGCTTCGCTAGCAAATCGGCGTGGCTGGGCTTTTGCCCGTCCGGATCCAGCAAACTCATGATCCGGTTGCCGACCTGACGCAGAAAATCCGGACCACCATCACGGCCCGATTGAACCAGTGTCTCCCGGACCTCTTCACAACGCTCCGCACTGATCCGCCCGTTCGCCGCCAAC
>NZ_JBQSVT010000114.1:0-896 GCF_052376555.1 Specibacter sp. AOP5-B1-6 | reverse complement strand
GACGGTCGTGGCCGGCAGCATGGATTCGGCGGCGTGGCCGGGGAAGCGGCCGGCGACCTTGATGAGCGCGTTGGACTCCTCAACGCCGGCGGAAAGGATGCCACGGGGGCGGTCCTCGTACAGGGAGTTGCCGGCGGTCAGGCGGCCGTTGGCGATCAGCGCGGAGGCCACCGTGTCGCCGGGGTGGCCCACGTGGCCGATGCCGTCCACGGTATAGTTCAAGGTGGTGTTGCGGTCGATTCGTCCGCCGTGGGTGAGCCTGTTCGGCTGGTTGTTCTGCCCGGTCATCTCTACACGCCTTCCGATGCTGTGGTGGGGCCGGCCTCGGCGGGTGCCAGGGGCTGGGACTTGGACTGTGCGGCCGGCGGGGCGGTCAGGCCTTCAGGTGCCTGTTCGCCCATCCCGTAGACGGCTTGGATTTCATAGCTGACAGTGTCACGGACCATGTTGAACCACTTGCGGCAGCCGGCGGCGTGCACCCAGCGTTCGGCAAACAGCCCTTTCGTGTTCTCGCGGTAGAAGAGGTACTCCGCCCATTCCCGGTTGGAGAGCTGGTCAGGGCTTTCGGGGTAGGCCACGTGGGCCTGCCCGCCGTAGTGGAATTCGGTTTCGTTGCGTGGCCCGCAGTTGGGGCATGAAAACAACAACATTGTGTGTTCCTGGTCTTCCTGTGAGGGGCCGGTTAGTGAGCTACGGCTGCGGCGCCGTGTTCGTCGATGAGGGCGCCGGTTTCGAAACGCTCCAGCGAGAAGGGTTTGTTGAGCTCGTGCGGGGTGCCGGTGGCGATAGTGTGCGCGAACGTCAGCCCCGCCGCGGGTGTGCCCTTGAAACCGCCCGTACCCCAACCGCAGTTCACGAACATGTTCTCTACCGGGGTGGCCCCCACGATGGGCGAA
>NZ_JBQSVT010000113.1:0-896 GCF_052376555.1 Specibacter sp. AOP5-B1-6 | reverse complement strand
CTCTCCCATCGTGGGTCTGAGCCCGGTGGAGAACATGTTTGTGAACTGCGGCTGGGGGACGGGCGGTTTCAAGGGCACCCCCGCCGCAGGGCTTACCTTCGCGCACACCATCGCCACCGGCGCCCCGCATGCGCTGAACAAGCCGTTTGCCTTGGAACGCTTTGAAAGCGGCGCCCTTATCGACGAGCATGGCGCAGCAGCCGTAGCCCACTAACCGGCCCTCTTAGGAAAGATCAGGAGCACATAATGTTGTTGTTTTCATGCCCCAATTGCGGGCCGCGCAACGAAACCGAATTTCACTACGGCGGGCAGGCCCATGTGGCTTATCCCGCACAGCCGAACGAACTGTCGGACCGCGAATGGGCCGAATACCTGTTCTACCGGGAGAACCCCAAGGGTCTGTTCGCGGAGCGCTGGGTGCACACCGCCGGATGCCGCAAATGGTTCAACATGGTCCGCGACACCGTCAGCTACGAAATCCATGCCGTTTACGGGGTGGGTGAGCAGGCTCCGGAAGGCCTGATCGCTCCGGCGGCGGCAAAAACCCAATCCCAGCCCTTGGCACCTGCTGAGGCCGGCACTCTCACATCATCGGAAGGCGTGTAGTCATGACACCGCAGAACCCGCAGCCAAATCGGCTCGCACGCGGCGGCAGGATCGACCGCAGCGCCGCCCTGAACTTCACCGTGGACGGTGTCCCCTACGTCGGCCATCCTGGCGACACCGTGGCGTCGGCCTTGATTGCCAATGGCCGCTTGGCCGCCGGCAACTCCCTGTACGAGGACCGTCCCCGCGGCATCCTGTCATGCGGTGTGGAAGAATCCAACGCGCTGATCAAGGTCGCCGGCCGGTTCCCGGGCCACGCCGCCGAATCCATGCTGCCGGCTACCGCCGTT
>NZ_JBQSVT010000112.1:0-1183 GCF_052376555.1 Specibacter sp. AOP5-B1-6 | reverse complement strand
GGTGATAGCCAACCCGGTGCGCTTCTGTTACGCGTCGCAGTGGATGACCGCGGGTAGTTGCTTTGCCTGACGATGTGGCTTGTTGAACCGGAATTCATCGCGGGCCTCTTGACGTTCTTCGTTGGCGGCGTCAGGCTGACGATGGACCCTTGATCTGGAATTTTGTTCCTTTTCTTAAATGACGAACGACCTGGTGCCAGTTTCGAAGCCGCACCAGGTCGTTCTAACGCGAAATGAGTCGCGCTGATGCTTACGGTAAGCCACGATCCTGCCGCTGTCGAATCCCGGCTCTTTGGCCGCGGATTTGTTTGCCCAGCGTGCCGTGGGCGGCTGCGACCTTGGGGTTTCGGGGTGGAGCGTGTGATCCGGTGCGGGGTCCCTGTAGTGAGCCGACGGTTTATCCCGCGTAGGGCCCGCTGTGGTGGATGCGGTGTCACCCATATCTTGTTGCCTGCTGAGTTTGCTTGCCGTCGTGCTGATCATGCCGAGGTCATAGCGGAGGCCGTGGAGCTGAATGCTGCCTACGGGCGTGGGCATCGGAAGATCGCTGCGAGGCTTGATCGGCCCGAGAGCACGGTGCGGGATTGGCTGCGGGACTTTAGAGCCAATGCCCCGGCCATCGTGGCGGCGTTCGCTGTTCGGGTGCACCGGGCGACTGCCGAGGCATTGAGCTACTGGCCATCCCCGTCACCGACAGCCACCTCTAATGCGTTGGGCATGCTCATGGCTCATGCCCGGTTGCTGGCCGAGGTGCACCACCACGAGTCCGAGCCCGTCGTCACGGTGCCGTGGCAATATGCTGCCTTGTTCGCTCATGGGCCGTGGTTCTTTAGCAGGGTCGGATGGCCCGATGAGTGCAACACCAGCCCACCCTGCCGCTAGTGCGGTATATGGGCGATGGTGGGGTTCACATGCCTTTTCTGCTTCCCGCAGTTGGCATGGTCCCTTGTTTTCACCCCACCGGAAGGACCCTTTTCGACGATGAGCGCTCCAGCCCACCTGCCCTATGAGCTTGACCCTGCCCCGCCGGGGTCAGCCGGCATTGCTGTGCCGATGCTTGCTGCCCCGGCGGCCCTTACGCCGCCCCTTACGTCGCCGCTGGTACCGGCGAATCCGGCTCCGCGGGCGACGACGCCGTTGATGCGTAAGGAACAGCGGGACAATATTGCGTTGTTCCGTTATC
>NZ_JBQSVT010000111.1:0-1221 GCF_052376555.1 Specibacter sp. AOP5-B1-6 | reverse complement strand
TCCCAACGGCACCGGCCCAACCCCCTCACCAACCAACTCGGCCGGCTCATCAGTGATGCCCACCAACCCCAGAAACGGGACCTTAAGCAAAATCTGTGCCCTCGGCAACGGCGGATCCACCATGACCTTGCCCTGGCGCATGGCCTCCAACTGATCCAGGTACTCCTGCTGGCGATCCTCAACAATCCCGTCAACGATCTCATCAACATAACCGGAACCATCCCCAACCAACTCCCCGCACAACGGCACATCCTCCAGCCCCACACCATCCAGAGCGGTGCCCCGACCGGACTGCTGGCCGGGATTCTGGTCAGAGTCCTGGCCAGGGTTCGGGGTGGTGGGCAGGCTGGTGCCGTCAATACGGCCCGGCCCCGCCCCGTCAGGGACGATCGTGCCGCTGAACGGTTCGTTGTCGTCAGGGAGGGCCGCTTCCGCCGCGGGAGTCGTCTCCGGGTTGGTATTGGTGCTGGTGCTGGTGCTGTTGCTGGTGTTGGTGCGGGGCGGGGCCGGATCTGAGTGCGCCCAGACCGGCTCCTCATCAAACAACGTCACCCCAAACGCAGATTTCTCCCCAAAAGGAACACCACCGTCCCCACCAGCACCCGGCCCCTCGCTATTGCAGTAGCCGGAACCGGGGCTGCCAGAAGTACCCCCGGTACTGCCACCACCGGGCACGGCACCACTGCCAGTGAATCCACTGCTGCTGCCGGCACCATTGCCGGTGAACCCGCCACTGCTGCCGCTGCCGGGTGTGTTGCCAAAGTTGTTGGGGCGCCCATCCCGGCCAGCACCCTGGCCAGTGCCAGCACCCTGGCCGCCACGACTGCCAGCACTGGTGAAATCGCTGCCGGCACCCTTGCCAGTGGAACCGCCAGTACCGGCACCATTGCCTTGGTCGTTGTAGCCGCCAGTGCCGCCGTAGCCACGGCTGCTGCTGCTGTTGCTGTTGTTGTTGCTGTGGTGGTTGGGGGTGGGGTTGGTGTAGCTATTGGCGGGGAGTTCCTGGCCCATGAGCAGGATCGCGGCGATATCGGCACGGATCTGCTCACGCGTCCTGTACTCCCGGCAATCCTCCCCACCCCCTGCCGCGTCAGCAGCACGCTGACGGCCCGCAGCATCACTCTTGATCGCCGAGGCGACCCGGTGGCAATGCACCATGATCGCCTCCGCCGCCAACGTCGGAATATGCAGGACCACCCACGACATCCCGTCCTTGCCCGG
>NZ_JBQSVT010000110.1:0-1285 GCF_052376555.1 Specibacter sp. AOP5-B1-6 | reverse complement strand
GGGTTAGCGGCCAGAATGTGTGTATGGCCCGGGCGTGTCATCGGCTTCTTCCGCCCCATCCTTGTTGGATTCCGTTCCCGTCTTCGGGGCTGAAGGCTGTGTCGTAGAGGGCTGGCCCGATGGGCTCTTCGATGGTTTTGGTTTGTTTTCTTTGGGGCTGCCAGTGGCTGGGGTTCACGAACGTCCAGGGGTCTTTCGGGGACTCGCTGTGGAGGTAGAGGTACCAGTCAACGGCTCGTTTGGCGTGGTCGTCTGTGAGACCACGGTGATCGCGTAGAAGGTGCTTGAGGCCGGCATTGATTCCGCCTTCCAAGGGGCTGGTGGTGCGGTCGATCTTGTGCTCGTTAGTGGCGGCGGTGAGCCAGGTGAACAGGTGCCCATTTTTCAATACCGTGGCCAGTGTTCCGCGGGCCCGACGCAGGCGTAGATGTGTAAACCACCATTGCTGGTTCGTGCCGATATGGGAGGGCCTCTCGCCGTTCTTCTTCGCGTAGGTTCGGGTCTTCAAGAAGGACTCCCAGCGTGCTTCCCAGGAAGCAAATTCCCCGGCCCAGACAGCGGCTTGGTCAAGGTCTTGGATCGGTGTCAGGGCCTTGGCTAACGCCAGTAATTCCTTGCCGGCATCGAGATTTGGGCGCATCGTGAGGTGTGTTCGAATGTTCTGCTGGATATGAAAAAGACACCGTTGCACCTTCGTCTCTGGCCAGTGCTCGCGCAGCGCACTTTCCAGGCCTTTGTGCCCGTCAACGACCGCGACCGCAGGTGCCGGGATTTGTTGCAGCAGGGCAGACCAGGAGACATGTTTTTCTCTGTCGCACCACTGCCAGGCGATGACGTGGTTGCCGGTGTAGGCGACCAGCACGCACCAGTCGTTGAAGTAGGTTCCGTCGAGCATGATCTGGGGGTGTATTTCACCGCTCAGGACGGCTGTAGGGGACACGTCCCAGCACCATGCACTCTGACGCCTAAAGGTGCGTGCGGAGCCTGCATGGGCTTCCTGACGGTCCTTGCCGGTGATCCAGGACAGGAACGCTGTGAACTCTGCTTTCTTGCTGACATCGACACGTGACTGGGTGCTGGAAGCACCACAGGACTTGCACCGCCACCTAGTTCTTCCCGCGCTGGTCTTGCCATTCTTTACGAGCTTCTTGGTACATACACCACACCTGGGGTGATTCTTGGGAACTGTCACCATACATGCTTTCAAAGCATGTACAGGGCCCTGCATCCCATATGATTACTGGTCAAAAGCCACTTTTCATACACACATTCTGGCCGCTAACCC
>NZ_JBQSVT010000109.1:0-1303 GCF_052376555.1 Specibacter sp. AOP5-B1-6 | reverse complement strand
TGTCAAGCCCCGGGTTTGGTGGAGGGTTTATTGGACCCGTTCCATCGTTTTGATGGCGGGCAGGTTTGAGTAGTAATTGGTTTCTGCTTCCACGGGTGGGATGTATCCGATTTCGCCGTGGAGGCGCCGGTGGTTGTACCAATCGATGTATTCAGCGACGGCTATTTCAAGGTCATTGATGCCGGTCCAGGGGCCCTTGTTGCGGACCAGCTCGGCCTTGAAGAGGGAGTTGAGAGCCTCGGCCATGGCGTTGTCGTAACTATCACCCTTGGCCCCTACGGAAGCGACGGCTTCTGACTCGGCGAGGCGCTCGGTGTAGCGGATCGCACGATACTGCACGCCTCTGTCCGAGTGGTGAATAAGTTGTGATACATCTTTTCGATCATGCCGACGAGTCCATAATCCCATCTCCAACGCGTCCAGCGCAAGGGCTGTGTGCATGGTGGTGGAGAGCTGCCACCCGACCACGCGGCGGGAGAAAACATCGAGCACGAAGGCCGCATAGACCCAGCCAGAAAACGTCTTGATGTACGTTATATCTGCCACCCAGAGACAGTTTGGTGCCGGGGCTGTGAACTGCCGCCGGACCAGATCCGCCGGCCGCTCAGAGAAGGGTCCTGACACTGTCGTACGAGGCCCCTTGGCCCGCCTCACACCGTGCAGCCCGGACCGGCGCATGAGCCTCTCCACCGTGCACCGCGCGACCTTGTGGCCGACACGGTTCAGGGCGGCATAGACTTTCCTGGCCCCGTAAACACCGTAGTTTTCCTTGTGCACCTGTTTGATTTTTTCTGTCGTCGCTGCATCACTGACAGTACGTTTGGAGTCAGGGCGGGCCTTGGCAGCGTAGTAGGTGGAGGGGGCGATCGGCAGCTGCCTGCAGATCGGCTCGACCCCGTATTCATCCTTGTGCTGGTCGATGAAAGTGATCATCGTCGTGAGGGGCGGTCGAGCTCCGCCGCGAAGAAAGCCGACGCTGATTTCAAGATCGCGTTCGCCCTCCGCAGCTCGGTAACCTCTCGCTCCAGCTCGGCCAGCCGGGTCGCGTCATCAGTGGTCGTGCCAGGCCTCACGCCCTGATCGATCTCTTCGGTCTTGACCCAGCCACGGATCGTGTCGGCCGGGATGCCCAACTGCGCACCGATACGGGTGCAAGCTCCCCGCCGGTCAGCCGGGTTCTTCTGGGCGTCCATCACGAGGCGGACTGCTCGCTGGCGAAGCTCATCTGGATATTTCTTCGGTGGTGCCATGGTGCTCATCCTTTCAAGGATTCAACACCCTCCATTAAACCCGGGGCGGTTCA
>NZ_JBQSVT010000108.1:0-1308 GCF_052376555.1 Specibacter sp. AOP5-B1-6 | reverse complement strand
TGAGGGGTCATACTGAATTGAGACACGCATTAGTAGGAGAATGAGTGCATGTCCAAGCGTCAGAAGTTCACCACGGAGTTCCGTGCGGAGTCCGTGGAGTTAGCCCTGTCGTCAGGGAAGTCATTGGTTGAGGTCGCGGCATCGCTGGGCCTGAACGAGGGGACGTTGGGCAACTGGGTCCGTGCCCACAAGGCCGAGCATCCAGAGTCCGAAGCGGAGGAGCGAGGACCTGTGGAGTGGGCTCGCTTTGAGAAGCTCCAGCGGGAGATGGCTGAGGTGAAACGGGAGAACGAATTTTTAAAAGCTGTCAGCGCCTACTTCGCGGCAGAACGCAAGAAGTAGGCGCCGTCTTTAGCTTCATCGAGGCACACCGGGAGCAGTTCCCGGTGGACTGGATGTGCCAGCGGCTCTCGGTGCCCCGGGCCTCGTTTTACCGGTGGCTGAACCCGCCGGCGGAACCTACCCCGTCGGCCGCCCTGCGGGCTAAACGAAAGGACCTCGTGGATACCGCCTTCACCGACGCCAAGGGCGTTCCAGGCGCCGGGCAGCTCGTTGACCTGCTGCGCAACGACCATGGCCACGAGGTGGCCAAGGCGACCGTGCTGTCGCTGATGGATGAGCTGGGTATCAGTGCCAAGCGGATGGCGGCGTTTAAGACGACCACGACCAGGGATGCCGAGGCGCGGACTGCTCATATCAAGAACCACATGCTGGACAAGGGCGGGCGTCGGGACTTCAGGTCCCACGCCCCGGGAGTGAAACTGGTGGGCGACATCACCTACCTGCGCACCGGCGAGGGCTGGCTGTATTTGGCGACCGTTATCGACCTGCACACGCGCATGATCGTGGGCTGGTCGATGGCGGAAAGTATGCACACGCAGCTGATCATCGATGCCATGGAAATGGCCAAAACCCGCGGCTTCATCCGTCCCCGCACGGTGTTCCACAGTGATCGTGGAAGCCAGTACACCTCGACCGCTTTCCAAGCCTGGTGCGCGGCTGCAGGGGTGCGGCAATCGATGGGGAAAACCGGAGTGTGTTGGGATAATGCCGTCGCCGAGTCTGCCTTTTCCACGTTGAAGAACGAGATGTATCACCACAGGGCGTTCACCCACCGCATCGCGGCCCGCACCGCTGTCATGGAGTACATCGAGATTTGGTACAACCGGCGCAGGCCCCACACGAACAACGGCGGGGTCAGCCCGCTGACCAAGCTTGAGCACTATCGGGCAGCCCAAGTTCCTGTACTTGCCGCCTGAAACACTAAAGGAAAATCAAACAAACTGTCTCAAAAACTTGACCAGCTCA
>NZ_JBQSVT010000107.1:0-1351 GCF_052376555.1 Specibacter sp. AOP5-B1-6 | reverse complement strand
CCCCAACGGCACCGGCCCAACCCCCTCACCAACCAACTCGGCCGGTTCATCCGTGACGCCCACCAACCCCAGAAACGGGACCTTAAGCAAAATCTGTGCCCTCGGCAACGGCGGATCCACCATGACCTTGCCCCGGCGCATGGCCTCCAACTGATCCAGGTACTCCTGCTGGCGATCCTCAACAATCCCGTCAACGATCTCATCGACATAACCGGAACCATCACCGACCAACTCCCCGCACAACGGCACATCCTCCAGCCCCACACCACCACCGAGCCCAGAGCCCTGAGCGGGCTGCTGACCAGGCACCTGCCCGGAGGGCTGACCGGCAGGTTGAGCGGAGGGTTGGCCCGAGGACTGGCCGGAGGGCTGCCCGAGATTCTGGCCAGAGTCCTGGCCTTGATTCGGGGTGGTGGGCAGGCTGGTGCCGTCAACACGACCCGGCCCCGCCCCACCAGGGACGATCGTGCCGCCAATGGGTTGGTCGACGTCAGGCAGGGCTGATTCCGCCTCCGGGCCAGTCGTTGGGTTGGTGTTGGTGTTGGTGTTGGGCGGGGCCGGATCTGAGTGCGCCCAGACCGGCTCCTCATCAAACAACGTCACCCCAAACGCACTCTTCTCCCCAAAAGGAACACCACCGTCCCCACCGGCACCCGGCCCATCGCTATTGCAGGAGCCGCCAGAAGTGCCACCTGTACTGCCACCACCGGGCACGGCGCCACTGCCAGTGAATCCACTGCTGCTGCCGGCACCATTGCCGGTGAAGCCGCCGCTGCCGGGTGTGCGGCTGAAGTTGTTGTTGGGGCGCCCATCCGGGCCAGTGCCCTGGCCGCCACGACTGCCATTACTGGTGAAATCGTTGCCGGCGCCCTGACCGTTGGAACCGCCGGTGTCGGTGCCCTGGTCGTTGTAACTGCTGTTCCCATTGCCTTGGCCGTTGTAGCCGCCAGTGCCGCCGTAGCCACGGCTGCCGTTGCTGTTGCTGTGGTTGGTGGTGGGGTTGGTGTAGCTATTGGCGGGGAGTTCCTGGCCCATGAGCAGGATCGCGGCGACATCGGCACGGATCTGCTCACGCGTCCTGTACTCCCGGCAATCCTCCCTGGTCCCTGCCGCGTCAGCGGCACGCTGCCGTGCCGCAGCATCGTTCTTGATCGCTGAGGCGACCCGGTGGCAACGCACCATGATCGCCTCCGCCGCCAACGTCGGAATATGCAGGACCACCCACGACATCCCGTCCTTCCCCGGATCCATACTCAACCGCCTCGAAGCGAAAGCCTGCTTCGTGCGTGTCTCCACCGACTCAGGGAACATGCCCTCCCGCTCCCGCCGCGCCTTCCCCGCAAACCGGACC
>NZ_JBQSVT010000106.1:0-1360 GCF_052376555.1 Specibacter sp. AOP5-B1-6 | reverse complement strand
GAGCTTGTCAATATATCTGTGTAAGTAGTTCTTTATTCTTTTGTTGGTTTTTAGAAGTTGTAGGGCCATCGGGTGTCGGCGATGGGTGAATCGGGAGAGAAGCGCAGGCGGGCTTCGTCGGGGCTGGTGCCGAGGGTGCGGGCGATGCGGCGCCAGGAGGCACCGTTCTCGTAGGCGTTGGCGACGAACTCGGGGAGCCAGCGATCGGCCTGCTCGATCAGTGACGCGAGCAGCGCCATGGCCTCGATGTCGTCGCCGAGATTGCTGTGCCGGCGGGCGGCAAGGGCGGTCAGGGCGTCGTCAATGACGGCGTAGCTGTCATCGTCGCTGACCGGTTTCGGGCCGCTCTGGAGGGTGCCACCAAGGCCTTGGTAGCTGTCGGGGTCGTTGCGCTCATCCATGTTTCCATCTCCCTGGTGAAACATCACTTGAACGGCTAGAGGTAGCCGTTGACCCGGTCCGGGTAAGTCAGTGCCAGGGCACCCAGTGCGGCTTTCCAGCCAAGGGTGGCGGCCCCTTCAACGACGTGTTTGCCGCCGGTTGAATGGCTGGTTTTGCTTTCCTTGCCGCGTTCGCGGGCGCGCTTGTCCTCGATGTCGCGGACGGCCAGCCAGAGCAGCTTCACGACGGCGACATCGTTGGGGAAATGGCCGCGGTTCTTGATGATTTTGCGCAGTTGGTAGTTCAGCGACTCGATCGCGTTCGTGGTGTAGATGATGTGCCGCACCGCCTCCGGGAAGGCCAGGAAGGGGATAAACCGCTCCCATGAGCGTTCCCACACGCCGACGGCGGCCGGGTACTTATTGCCCAGAACGGAGTCGGAAAAGGCGTCCAGCTCCAGCCTGGCGGATTCCGCTGTTGGGGCGGTGTAGATCGGGCGCATCGCGGCGGCGACCTTCTTCCTGTCGCCGTAGGCGACGAACTTCATGGCGTTGCGGATCAGGTGAACGACGCAGGTCTGCACCGTGGTCTTCGGCCAGATTGCCTCGATCGCCTCGGGGAAGCCTGTGAGCCCGTCGCAGCACACGATCAGCACATCCTTCACGCCGCGGTTGGCGAGCTCGGAGCAGACACCGGTCCAGAACTTCGCGCCTTCGCTGGCCTGCACCCAGATGCCCAGCACGTGCTTGACGCCCTCCATATCGATGCCTACGGCGATGTAGGCCGAACGGTTCATCACGTGGTGACCGTCCAGGACCTTGACCACCAGGGCGTCCAGATACATGACCGGGTAGATCTCCTCCAACGGCCGGTTCTGCCATTGCTGGACTTCATCCAGCACAGCATCGGTGATGTTGGCGATCGTCTCGTGGGAGAGATCCGTGCCCAGGGTCCGGGCCAAATGGTGCTGGATGTCGCG
>NZ_JBQSVT010000105.1:0-1404 GCF_052376555.1 Specibacter sp. AOP5-B1-6 | reverse complement strand
CGACGAGACTCAACTAAGGTGCTCGCGAAATGGGGTGCGTGCCTCATTTGAGAAATGCTCGCGAAACCTCTGGTCATGGCCGGGCACTGTTGCTGTGCTGGAGGGATGGGATATGGATTAACGTTGTCTGCGCGTAGGGAAATCACGAAGAAGGAAGCCGGCGCGTATGCGGCGGCGTCGAAGAAGGCCAAGGGCGAGATCCTGGACCGTCTGGTGGCCGAGGTGGGCTGGTCGAGGGCGAATGCCCGCCGCCAGCTCGGTCGGGCTTTCAAGCGGCGTGGCCCGGCCCGTGTGGTGGCACGCAGGCCGAGACCGCCGACGTATGGCTATGACACGGTGAAGGTGCTCCAGCAGGTCTGGGTCGTGGCAGGCCAGCCCTGCGGGAAGTACCTGGCCGCGGTCATGGGCACCACGCTGGCCAACATGGAAGCCCACATCGGTTCCGGCGCCTTCGGCAGGGCCCGGCCCCGCTACAGCCCCCAGGCGCATGCCCAGTTGCTGGCGATGAGTGCGGCCACGATCGACCGGATCCTGGCACCGTTCAAACTCTCGATGTATCCGGACGGGAAATCTACGACCCGGTCCCGGCGGAACCAGTACACCGAGGCGATCCCGATCATGTCCCGTATCCCGGATATTGACTGGCAGCCGGGCCTGGTCGCGATCGATACGGTCGCGCATTGCGGCAACAGCGCCAAGGGCCAGTACGCGTTCACGCTAACCGCCACGGATGTCTTCACCGGGTGGACGGTTAACCGGGCGATCAAGAACAAGGCCGCGAGATGGGTGGTCGCTGCGATGGATGAAATTCAGAACGAATTCCCGTACCCCATCGACCACATCCATAGCGACAACGGGTCTGAATTCCTCAATGTGGCGGTCACCACTTGGTGCAATGCCCATAACATTCGCATGACCCGGTCCCGGCCGCACCACTCGAACGACAACCCATTCGTGGAGCAGAAAAACGGTGCCGTCGTGCGCCGCTCAGCGTTCAATTACCGCTACGACACCGCCACTGAACTGAGGCTGCTCAACGAGCTCTGGCCGCTGGTGAACCTGCGCAAGAACCTGTTCCTGCCGACCAAGAAAGTCACCGGATACCACCTGAGCCGCAAGGGAAAATCGGTGCGCAGCTACGACGATCCCCGCACCCCGGCCGACCGGATCAAGGCCACCGGGATCATGCTCGAACCCCAACGCCAACACCTGGACAAGCTCTACACCAGCCTGGACCTGGCCGGCCTGACGAACCGGATCAACGAGATCCAGCAACGCCTCATCCGGCTGGCCGCCGCCAAGACCTACTCCCAAGCACCCCACGCAGCATGACACTTTCGCGAGCACAATAGATGAGGCACGCAGGAATCATTTCGCGAGCATATTGACATGAGGCACCACGGG
>NZ_JBQSVT010000104.1:0-1435 GCF_052376555.1 Specibacter sp. AOP5-B1-6 | reverse complement strand
GGGTGCTCCGGAAGGTGGTCGGCGCTCACTGTGCGACTCCATTCGGGGTGGTTCCGGCGGCATTGGTAAGTGCCGCGCCGGAGAGGTGCGGGTACAGCGGAAATTTTTCGGCCAGGATGGTGACGCGGTCGCGAAGCAACACGGCGGACTCTTCACTGAGCTCGCCCTTGATGGCTTCGGCGATGATGTCGGCAACCTCGGTGAATTCGGCCGGGCCGAAGCCGCGGGTGGCCAGGGCCGGGGTGCCGATGCGCAGCCCGGAGGAGACCATGGGCGGGCGGGGGTCAAAGGGGACCGCGTTGCGGTTGACGGTGATGCCGATCCGGTGCAATCTGTCCTCACCCTGCTGCCCATCCAGTTCGGAGTTGCGCAGATCCACCAGGACCAGGTGCACGTCGGTGCCACCGCCCACCACGGAGATTCCATACTCGGCAACATCGGGAGCGAGCAGGCGCTCAGCGAGAATTTTAGCGCCCTCCAGAGTGCGTGCCTGGCGGTTCTTGAAGGTCTCGGAGGCGGCGATCTTGAAGGACACGGCCTTCGCCGCGATCACATGTTCCAGCGGCCCTCCCTGCTGGCCCGGGAACACCGCGGAGTTGATCTTCCGTACCAGCGATTCCTTGCTGAGGATGACACCCCCACGCGGTCCGCCCAGGGTCTTGTGCGTGGTGGTGGTGACGACATCGGCGTGCGGCACCGGGTTCGGGTGCAGGCCGGCGGCCACGAGCCCGGCAAAGTGGGCCATGTCCACCATCAGGTAGGCGCCCACCAGATCCGCGATGCGGCGGAACTCGGCAAAGTCGAGTTGGCGTGTGTAGGCTGACCAGCCGGCCACGATCAACTTGGGCCGATGCTCCAGCGCCAGCGCCTCAACTTCGGCCATGTCCACCGTCATGTCGGACTCGCGAACATGGTACGGGACCACGTTGTACAGCTTGCCGGAGAAGTTGATGCGCATCCCGTGGGTCAGGTGCCCGCCATGGGCCAGGTCCAGTCCCATGATGGTGTCGCCCGGGTCCAACAGTGCGAACATGGCGGCAGCGTTGGCCTGAGCGCCGGAGTGTGGCTGGACGTTGGCGGCCTCGGCACCAAACAGGGCCTTGACCCTGTCGATGGCCAGCTGCTCAATCACGTCAACGTGCTCGCAGCCGCCATAGTACCGCTTGCCCGGGAGGCCCTCAGCATATTTGTTGGTCAACACCGAGCCTTGGGCTTCCATGACTGCGATGGGTGCAAAGTTCTCGGAGGCGATCATCTCAAGCGTCGACTGCTGGCGCAGAAGTTCGGCCGTGATGGCAGCAGCAACTTCGGCGTCGGCGCCTGCCAGGGTTTCGTCAAGGGTGAACGTCATCGTTATTCCTTCGTAATGTCGCTTTGTATGCAACTGAGTTGCGGTGAATGCAACATTAGGGATGGATGTGACGTACGTCAATAG
>NZ_JBQSVT010000103.1:0-1447 GCF_052376555.1 Specibacter sp. AOP5-B1-6 | reverse complement strand
GGCTCTTCAGAATTGAGAGTGTAGTTTCGGTCTGAAGCCTCCGGATTCCAGCAGTGATCTGGCGACGTAGTTGGTGAGATTGCGGAAGCCGAGGGCGGATCCTCGAAGGTGTTCCAATCTTCCATTAATTGCTTCAGTGGGACCGTTTGAGGTCCCTGGCCGGTCGAAGTACGCGAGTATGTCGGCTGCCCTGCGTTTGAGTGTGCCACCCATCTTTTTCAGTTCCTTCAGTGCCGTAGGGACCCCGGAGCTGAGGGAGTCAATGAGGGCTTGCATCAGCTTCTTTCCCTGGGCTTGGTCTTTCTCCCGGTAGGCGGCGATCATGCGCTGATACGCACCCCACGTCGCTTCGACCTCGACGTGTTTTTCTTGGGCGAAGAGATCAGAGATCCGCTGTTGTTGCTTCTCGGTCAGCAGCCCGTCACCGGTATGCAGCGTCAGCCGGGCTTTGTAGAGCGGATCTCCGGCCCGTCCGCGATGCCCACACGTGGACTGCTGCACCCGGCGCCGGCAGTCATCAAGCGCGTCGCCAGCAAGCCGGACTACGTGGAAGGGGTCCATGACGGCAACGGCGTCAGGCAGTTCCTCGGCGGCTGCGCTCTTGAACCCGGAGAATCCGTCCATGGCCACGACTTCCACCCCGTCCCGCCATGCCTGGGGGCGTTGTTTCAGCCACGAGGAGAAGACTTGCTTAGACCGGCCCTCGACCATATCCAACAGCCGTGACGGGCCGGTCTTGTCCCTCACCGGGGTGAGGTCGATGATCACGGTGACGTACTTGTCCCCACGTCGGGTGTGGCGCCACACGTGCTCGTCAACACCGATGATCTTAACCCCGTCAAAGCGTGTGGGGTCATTGATCAGCACCCGCCGTCCTTCGGCCAACACGGCCTTGTTCGCGGTATTCCAGGACACGCCCAGCCCCTCGGCGACACGGGCGACGGTCAGGTGTTGGCAGACGATGCCTTCCAACGCCCACACCAGGCCGCGGCGGGAAAGTTTCGATCTGGGTTCAGCCGCTTGGGACGTGTCTTGCCGCCAGACATGACCGCACCCGGTGCATTTATAGCGTCGGATCCTGACCAGTAAGGTTGTTGGCCGCCAGCCGAAGGGTTCATGGCCGAGCTCCCTCGTCACCGTGTCCCGAGGGATACCTTCAGAGCCGCACTTGCGGCACCATTGATCCGTGGCCACCACACGACAGGCAATCACGGCGCGATCGACATCAAGGAATTGCCCGACCGCTTCCAAACCAAGCCCGTCAAGGCGGCAAAAAGTAGTCAAGTCAGGGCATTGAAAGGTAGCGTTGAACACGAGGGCCTTGCTGTAGAAAACGAGATCTTAGACAATCTGATTCTCTACCAAGGCCCTCACCTATGCCGAAACGAGTTCCCCGCTCTGATTCATCACGGAGCAACCCCGACTACACCCTGCATTCGGAAGAGCC
>NZ_JBQSVT010000102.1:0-1448 GCF_052376555.1 Specibacter sp. AOP5-B1-6 | reverse complement strand
GGCTCTTCAGAATTGAGAGTGTAGTTTCGGTCTGAAGCCGCCGGATTCCAGCAGTGATCTGGCGACGTAGTTGGTGAGGTTGCGGAAGCCAAGGGCGGATCCTCGGAGGTGTTCCAATCTTCCATTAATTGCTTCAGTTGGGCCGTTAGAAGTTCCCGGACGGTCGAAGTACGCGAGGACGTCAGTTGCCCTGCGTTTGAGTGTTCGGCCCATCTTTTTCAGTTCTTTCAGAGCTGCAGGGACCCCGCTGCTGAGGGAATCAATGAGGGCTTGCATGAGCTTCTTACCTTGCGCCGGGTCTTCTGCCCGGTAGGCGGCGATCATGCGTTGATAGGCGCCCCACGTAGCTTCGACTTCGACATGTTTCTCCTCGGCGAAGAGATCAGCGATTCGCTTTTGTTGTTTCTCGGTCAGCAATCCATCACCGGTATGCAGCGTCAGCCGGGCTTTGTAGAGCGGATCCCCGGCCCGTCCCCGATGCCCACACGTGGCCTGCTGCACCCGGCGACGGCAGTCATCGAGCGCGTCGCCGGCAAGACGGACGACATGGAATGGATCCATCACCGCAACAGCGGCAGGCAACTCTTCGGCGGCAGCGCTTTTGAACCCGGAGAACCCGTCCATGGCCACGACTTCCACCCCGTCACGCCAAGCTTGAGGGCGTTCCTTCAACCAGGTAGCGAAGACCTGTTTGGAACGGCCCTCAACCATATCCAGCAGCCTAGAGGGGCCCTTTTTGTCGCGGACCGGGGTGAGGTCGATGATGACGGTGACGTACTTGTCTCCATGCCTGGTGTGGCGCCACACATGCTCATCAACACCGATGATCTTCACTCCGTCGAAGCGTGTGGCGTCATTGATCAGCACCCGCCGTCCTTCGGCCAACACGGCCTTGTTCGCGGTATTCCAGGACACGCCCAGCCCCTCGGCGACGCGAGCGACGGTGAGGTGCTGGCACACGATGCCTTCCAACGCCCACACCAGGCCGCGACGAGAAAGCTTTGACCGTGGTTCGGCTGCCTGGGTGGTGTCTTGCCGCCAGACATGACCGCACCCGGTACACCGATAGCGGCGGATCCGGACCAGCAACGTCGTCGGCCGCCAGCCGAAGGGTTCATGGCCGAGTTCCCGGGTCACTGTGTCCCGCGGGACACCTTCGCCGCCACACTTACGGCACCATTGATCCGTGGCCACCACTCGACAGGCAATCACAGCACGATCAGGAGCAAGGAACTGCCCGGTCGCTTCCAGACCAAGCCCGTCAAGGCGGCAGAAAGTAGTCAGGTCAGGGCATTGAAGAGTAGCGTTGAACACGAGGGCCTTGCTGTAGAAAAATCTGGATCTAGACAATCTGATTCTCTACCAAGGCCCTCACCTATACCGAAACGAGTTCCTCGCCCGGATTCATCACTGACCAACCCCACCTACACCCTGCATTCGGAAGAGCC
>NZ_JBQSVT010000101.1:0-1515 GCF_052376555.1 Specibacter sp. AOP5-B1-6 | reverse complement strand
AGCGTGTCAGATGGAGTGTGTAAGTGGCTTCGCCACCATCTGATTTGGAGATAATTGTGACCGTGATTGAAAACAAGGATTTTGCTGGGAAAGTGGATGCGTCGGCTGTGGCTGAGCGAATGGCCGCTGTGGGGAACATGGAAGCGTTGAAGGCCTCGGGTGCCTTTGATGAGTTGATGGGTCAGATCGATCGGGGCGAGATCGAGCTCGATGGCAAGGACGGGTTCATTCAGCACTTGATCCGGGCCGGGCTGGAACGAGGGTTGAAGACCGAACTGACCGAGCACCTCGGTTATGAGAAGCATGAGTACGCCGGCCGTGAGGTCGCGAACTCCCGTAACGGGACCTACCCCAAAACGGTGTCCACCAGTGCCGGGGATGTTGCTTTGGCTGTCCCGCGAGACCGTGCCGGGACCTTCGTCCCCCGGCTGGTGCCCAAGGGCTCCCGGCATACCGGGCAGCTGGCGGACATGATCGTGAGCCTCTACGCCGGGGGCATGACGGTGCGGGACATCGAGCACCACCTGGCGACCACCATTGGCACCGAGCTCTCCCGCGAGACGATCTCGAAGATCACCGATGAGATCCTCGACGAGGTCCTTGCCTGGCAGAACCGGCCGTTGGATCCGATCTATCCGATCATGTACTTGGATGCGATCGTGGTCAAGGTCCGTGACGGCGCCCATGTGAAAAACAAGTCCGCGCATATCGCCGTTGGCGTTGACATGGAGGGAATCAAGCATGTGCTGGGAATCTGGATTGCCCAGGCCGAGGGTGCGAAGTTTTGGGCTCAGGTCTGCTCAGAACTGGCAAACCGTGGTGTTCAGGACGTACTGATCGTGTGCTGCGATGGACTCACCGGCTTCCCCGAAGCTATCGAAGCTACCTGGCCCTACGCCACCGTGCAGACCTGCGTGGTGCACCTGATCCGCTCCTCCATGCGTTTCGTTTCCTACACGGACCGCAAGAAGGTCGCCGCCGAGCTGCGCCTCATCTACACGGCACCCAATGAGGAAGCCGCCCAGACGGCCCTGAAGGAGTTCACCAACGGTCCGTGGGGAACCAAGTATCCGGCAGCCGTGAAGACGTGGGAGAGCGCATGGGAGCGCTTCACCCCGTTCCTGGCGTTTCCGCCGGCCCTGCGCAAGGTCATCTACACGACAAACGCCATCGAATCGCTCAATTTCCAGCTCCGCAAGGTCACGAAGAACCGAGGGCACTTCCCCAACGACACCGCCGCAGTGAAACTACTCTGGCTGGCAATCTGCAACATCGAGGACAAACGCGCCCGTGAACGCACCAAGATCCTCAACGGCACCCGCGCCACCGGCGGACGCCTCCTGGAAGGAGCCAAAACCACCGGCTGGAACCAGGCCCTGCAATACCTCATGCTGACCTACCCAGAACGCCTCGAAGCCCACCTGAACTAGAACCCGACCCTCAGCCTGAAGGCCAAAAGCAGGATCGAGAAACATCATCTGGCAAGGCCACTTACACAATTAACTTGACAGGCTC
>NZ_JBQSVT010000100.1:0-1563 GCF_052376555.1 Specibacter sp. AOP5-B1-6 | reverse complement strand
GCGGGGAAGGACGGGATGTCGTGGGTGGTCCTGCATATTCCGACGTTGGCGGCGGAGGCGATCATGGTGCATTGCCATCGGGTCGCCTCAGCGATCAAGAGTGATGCTGCGGGCCGTCAGCGTGCCGCTGACGCGGCAGGGGGTGGGGAGGATTGCCGGGAGTACAGGACGCGTGAGCAGATCCGTGCCGATGTCGCCGCGGTCCTGCTCATGGGCCAGGAACTCCCCAACAATAGTTACACCAACCCCACCACCAACCACCACAGCAACAACAACAACAGCGGCAGCCGTGGCTACGGCGGTACTGGCGGTGGCGGCTACAACGGCCAAGGCAATGGGAACAGCAGCTACAACGGCCAGGGCGCCGGCAATGGTGCCGGCAACGATTTCACCAGTGATGGCAGTCGTGGCGGCCAGGGTGCTGGCCGGGATGGGCGCCCCAACAACAACTTCAGCAACACCCCCGGCAGCGGCAGCAGTGGCGGGTTCACCGGCAATGGTGCCACTCAGGGCGGTGGCACCTCTGGCAATGGTGCCGCGCCCGGTGGTGGCAGTACAGGTGGCACTTCTGGCAGCTCCGGCTCCTGCAATAGCGAGGGACCGGGTGCTGGTGGGGACGGTGGTGTTCCTTTTGGGGAGAAGACGGCCTTTGGGGTGACGTTGTTTGATGAGGAGCCGGTCTGGGCGCACTCAGATCCGGCCCCGCCCCGCACCAACACCAGCACCAGCCCAACGACTGGCCCGGAGACGAGTCCCGCGGGGGAAGCGGTCCTGCCTGACGTCGACCAACCCATTGGCGGCACGGTCGTGCCCGATGGGGCCGGGCCGGAACCGCTCAACGGCACGATCGTCCCTGATGAGGCGGGGCCGGGCCGTGTAGACGGCACCGGCCTGCCCAACACCCCGAATCAAGGCCAGGACCCTGGGCAGGACCCTGGGCAGCCCTCCGGCCAACCTGCCGGGCAGTCCTCGGGTCAGCCGTCCAGCCAGAACCCCGACCAGCAGTCCGGTCAGGGCTCTGGGCTGGGTGGTGTGGGGTTGGAGGATGTGCCGTTGTGCGGGGAGTTGGTTGGTGATGGTTCCGGTTATGTTGATGAGATCGTTGACGGGATTGTTGAGGATCGCCAGCAGGAGTACCTGGATCAGTTGGAGGCCATGCGCCGGGGCAAGGTCATGGTGGATCCGCCGTTGCCGAGGGCCCAGATTTTGCTTAAGGTCCCGTTTCTGGGGTTGGTGGGCGTCACGGATGAACCGGCCGAGTTGGTGGGTGAGGGGGTTGGGCCGGTGCCGTTGGGGATCGCCAGGAAGCTCATGGCTGGTGAGAGCACGTTCTTGCGGGTGTTGACTGATCCGGTCACGGGGCAGGCGTTGCCGTTGAGCCCGCAACAGTACACGCTGCGGGACGCGGAGAAAGCGGTGTTGCAGGCCCTGGCCGGGGGCTGTTACTTCCTGAATTGTTCGAACCCGGTGGTGTTGACGGATATTGATCATCTGCAGGCGTGGGAGCACGGTGGCAAGTCCACATGGGAGAACCTGAGGCCGGCATGTGCCGCCCATCACAGG
>NZ_JBQSVT010000099.1:0-1569 GCF_052376555.1 Specibacter sp. AOP5-B1-6 | reverse complement strand
CTTAGCCTTGATCCACCGATCCGGTTTGGGGACTGACTGAATCCCGTTTTTTGGTGGTTTGGTGTTTTTGGGCAGTGGTACGGCCGGCCTTGCTGCCGTTGGTGTTCCACTTTTGGTTCCTTGGGTTGCGCCGGGTTCGGCTGGGTTGACGGGTTCTATGCGGCTTGTGGTGGTGCGTGGGTGGCGGCGAAGAGGTTCTCCCATGCTTCTTGCCATGGCCAGGATGCTGGCAGGTGAAGGGTCATTCGGCGGGCGCTGGAAGCTATCCGGGCCGGGACGCTGATTATTTTGCGGCGGATCGTGCCGGTCCTGGCCTTGGTGAACTGGCCAGCGGCGAGGACTCCTGCGGTGCGGGTGAGGTTGTAGGCCATGACCGCGGCGACCAGCCAAGCCGAGTTCGCGGCGAACTTTCCCGAGGGCAGGTGGGCCAGGGCGCTGTCCTTCAAATCGGCGTTGACTTGCTCGATCCGGGCGTGCTTGCGATGCACGTTGTCAGCGGCAACAGCGTCCAATGTTGCTCCATCAATGGTGGTGAAGAAGGCATGGAAGCGGTACGTGTCAAAGAGCGTCGGCTGCCCCTGGGTCGCTTTGGGGTTCAGCTCGGGGATGCGGCGCACGACCAGGCGCCCGGGGACCTGGTCGACCTTCTTCTTGGAAGAGAACGCGGTGAACGGGATCTCCGCTACTTCTGCCACTGACACCCACGCTTGGGCGTCTTCGTCATAGATGGCGTTGGTGTACTTGATCGGCGTCCACGCATCCTCCGTAATCTGGGTGATGGTGCGTTTGACGGCTTTGTTCATCGGCACCGTGACCGTGACATCGGCACCACCAGCCAGTGCTGCACTGATGGTGGGGTGCCCGTAGTAGGCCGAATCAAAACGACACACCACCGGGCCGGTGACGCCAGTGCGTTTGAGCGTGCCCAGAGCCTCGGTGACGAACTTGTTCGCGCCGCGGGCGGAGTTCGCGGCCCCTTTGCGCAGGCGCTGGGCGATGATCACCGGGGCCGTGTCTTCCCTCGAGGCGGTGGCAAGGACGGCGTTCAGTCCCCGGACCTTGGAGTAGCCGTAACCGGAGCCCTGCTTCAGGTATCCGTGAACTTCGATGATGGTGTCATCCACATCGACGAAGACGAAGTCTTCCCCGGACGGGGCACCAAACAAGGGCGCCGTCCGGGCCAGGTTGACCAGGAACCGGGATGCAACAGCATCCAACTGTTTCACGTGCCCGAAGGTGAAGGAACGCAGGAACGAACCCAGCGTTGACGGGGCATAACAACCCTTGAAGGTTTTCTTCATCCCGCCGTGGCGCAGTATGGCCATGTCATCAATGGAATCGGCCCCGGCGACCATGCCCGCCACCAGGGCGGCAACCTTCAACCCAGCGTTCGCTCCCTTGTCCGTCGGCACGGACAACCACTCATCCGCCAACGAATGCAGGCCCGCGTCCTGGGCCAAACGCATCACCGGGACAAGGCCGGTGGGCGACACAAGATTTTTCTCGTCAAAGGAAACTGACACGGCCGCGCGGGTATGGGAAACTAACATCTGCGAGATGCCCTCTTTT
>NZ_JBQSVT010000098.1:0-1628 GCF_052376555.1 Specibacter sp. AOP5-B1-6 | reverse complement strand
CCTCGAGATTTCACGGCGGCATGACTTTGCAGCGTCATTAAAGCCTGAAAGGTGCCTCTGACATGGGAAAATGTAGTTACCACACCAAATTTTCCGCACACGTTCAGGAGCACCTTGCAGGTGAACAACATTACCGGCTTTTACCCCTCTGTTCGAGTTGATGCCACCGGTGACGGGGTCGTGTCCCAAGGCGGCGGGATCGTCCTGACGGAAATGCTGAAGGCATCCGGGATGACCACTGGGTTGGCTGAAGTACTGGAGCCTTGGCGCAAGCCGTTCGCCACACACAACCCTGGCAAGATCCTCACGGACCTGGCATTGTCGCTGGCCACGGGCGGAGACTTCGTTTCCGACATTGACCGGCTCCGCAACGAACCGGAAGTCTATGGACTGATCGCCTCGGATCCCACGATCAGCCGGCTCTTCAAGGTTCTGGCCACCGCACAGCCGGGGAAGGTGTTGGCGGCGATCAACAAGGCCCGAGCCGCATCCAGAGCGCATGTGTGGGAACAGGCAGGTGAAGACTCGCCCTTGCACGGTGCCAGCAGGAAGAACCCCCTGGTCATCGACCTCGACGCTTCCCTGGTGAACTCTCACTCGGAAAAGGATGACGCCCGGCCTACATGGAAGAAAGGCTTCGGTTTCCACCCGCTGTGTTCCTACGTTGACCACGGCACCGCAGGTACCGGGGAGCCCTTGGTGACCTTGTTGCGGCCCGGCAACGCCGGCTCGAACACGGTCGCCGACCACATCCAGGTCGTCAAGGACTCCATCAAGCAGTTACCGAAGGGGTGGCGGTCCGGGCGGAAGATCATGATCCGCACGGACTCTGCCGGTGGCACGCACGGATTCCTGGACTGGCTCACCGACAAGCGCCGCAACTTCTCCTACTCCGTCGGATTCACGATCAGCGAGGCCGTCGCCAAGGTGCTGCCGCTGATCCCAAAGAAGGGGTGGAACCGGGCCTACGACAGCGACGGCACCGAACGAGACGGAGCATGGGTTGCCGACATCACCGGCATGCTCGATCTCTCCTCGTGGCCGGCAGGTATGCGGGTCATCGTCCGAAAGGAGATCCCGCACGTAGGTGCACAGTTGCGGATCACCGATATCGACGGGCACCGGTACACGGCCATCGCAACGAACCAGGAACACGGCCAACTCGCTGACCTTGACGTCAGCCACCGGCTCCGCGCCCGCTGTGAAGACCGGATCCGCAACGCCAAAGACACCGGCTTCGCGAACCTTCCCTTCAAGTCGTTCACAGCCAACGAGCTGTGGTGCCATGTGGTCATGATGGCCACAGAGATCATGGCCTGGACCCAAATGATCGGTTTCAAAGACACCAAAGCCCGCCGGTGGGAACCAAAGAAGCTCCGGGCCAGGCTCTTTGAAATCGGAGGGAAACTCGCCAAGCACGCCCGTCAAACCACCCTGCACCTGGCCTCCACAGCACCAGAGGTGCGATTGCTGCTCAAGGCAGTGAAAAGGATCGCCGCGCTCAGCCCGCCATAAACGGCGCCAGCCGAACATCCGCACACACCCAGAAAAGCAAAAACCAGCACCACCGTGACAGGTGTGGAACCGTCACCGACAACCGCCCCACAGGTCAGCGGCCAGAATGTCAC
>NZ_JBQSVT010000097.1:0-1672 GCF_052376555.1 Specibacter sp. AOP5-B1-6 | reverse complement strand
GGTTATGGATCACCGCTGCTGCCGCCGCAACCCGCCAGGCGGTTGCGCAACGCCGCGCCACATGGAACCGCTGGAACCTCTTGGCCGAGGCGGAACGCATCTGCGCCGAGATCCGGTGCGACTCCCCCGCCGACCGCCGCGACATGCTCGACGCCGTCGCCAGCGCAGCCGAGTACCAGAGCGTAGCGCTCAACGCCTACCGCTACAACCTCCCGCTCAACGCCAGCAATGACATCGCCTTCGCCGGCCACGCCGTCTTCGAGTTCCCCGGCGCCCGCCTCTACACGGACGCCGGCATCCTCGCCAACGAGCAATTGGTCATGGACACCAGGAATGACGACGGCGGACCCGCCATTGCGCCCCACCTCACCGACACTTTCCTCACCACGAGTGACCATACTGCTGGTCACCTTGGGTTGGCACCGGACCAACGCGCCGCAGCGCACGAGGTGCTTTCCAGCGGCAGGTTCCTTGACGCCGTCGTTGGTCCGGCAGGGTCAGGCAAGACCACCACCATGGCCGCTATCCGTGACGGATGGGAACAGGCCTACGGTGCCGGCAGCGTGGTCGGACTTGCCCCGGCGGCTGCCAGCGCGGAAGTGCTGGGCAGGAAGCTGGGTTTGGCCGCTGAGAATGTGGCCAAGTGGCTGTATGAAACGGTCGGCCAAGGCGCTGTCCACCGGGCGGAACAGTTTCTGGACTTGGAGACTGCTGATCCACCTTCGTCGTGGCAGCGTGCCCGAACGATGCAGCGGATGGCTGCCTTGGCTATGCAGCACGAACAGTGGCAATTTCGGCGCGATCAGCTCGTGATCGTGGACGAGGCGTCAATGGTATCGACCGTGCAATTGGCGGCGCTGGTACATCAGGCGCGCGACGCGGGCGCCAAGATTCTGTTGGTGGGTGATCCTGCGCAGCTGGACGCGATCGATGCCGGCGGGATCCTGGGCTGGTTGGACCGGAAGGGCAAGGCGGTTCAACTGACAAGCGTGCGGAGGTTCAGCCATGAGTGGGAGGGACCGGCGTCACTCCTGTTGCGCGTGGGTGATGTGGCGGCGATCCGGGCCTATGCAGCACATGGTCGTTTTCGTCATGGTGACTTCGCCGAGATGGTTGACCAGGCGTATGAGCGGTGGGCCTCGGACGTTCAGGCCGGGGTTTCGTCCATTCTCATCGCCCCTGACAACGAGACTGTCACTGCCCTCAATGAACGAGCCCACGCCGAGCTGGTGGACAAGGGCACTGTTGATGCCGTCCGAACAGTGCGGCTCAGCGACGAGCTCTGCGCAGGTCGCGGTGAAACCGTCATTGCCCGCAAGAACGATCGCCGCCTCACCGATGACGCCGGTGACTTCATCCGCAATGGCACCCTCGTCACAATCACCGCCACGCCGGACCGCGATGGATCAGTGATGGGTCGCCGGCTCGACACCGGCCGGGATATCCGTCTGAGCAGCGAGTACCTCACGGAATCCACCGAGCTCGGATACGCGACGACGGCACACCGCTCCCAAGGCATCACTGTCGGTTCCAGCCACACCCTGCTTACCCAAGGTTGCCTGACGCGCGAACTGTTCTACGTCGGCATGACCCGCGGGCGGAACAGCAACACCGCCTACGTGTGCGAATCCAGCCCCGCCAGTGATGACGAGCTGCATGAGGAGCCCGAGTC
>NZ_JBQSVT010000096.1:0-1842 GCF_052376555.1 Specibacter sp. AOP5-B1-6 | reverse complement strand
GTTGTTGTTTGAGAACTCAATAGTGTGCCAAGTTTTATTGATACCAATTTATTTATATGGATTGGTTATTTGGTTTTGTTGTTGCCGCCCCTGTGGTGATGGCAGGACCGTTTAGCTGGTTTCGAATTTAGTGCATGCATTCATCACCTTTTTCCGGTGTGTTTGTGTGTGTCTGTTTAGTTATTAACGGAGAGTTTGATCCTGGCTCAGGATGAACGCTGGCGGCGTGCTTAACACATGCAAGTCGAACGATGAACCCCGCTTGCGGGGGGATTAGTGGCGAACGGGTGAGTAACACGTGAGTAACCTGCCCTTAACTCTGGGATAAGCCTTGGAAACGAGGTCTAATACTGGATATTGACTTTACATCGCATGGTGTTTGGTTGAAAGATTTATTGGTTTTGGATGGACTCGCGGCCTATCAGCTTGTTGGTGAGGTAATGGCTCACCAAGGCGACGACGGGTAGCCGGCCTGAGAGGGTGACCGGCCACACTGGGACTGAGACACGGCCCAGACTCCTACGGGAGGCAGCAGTGGGGAATATTGCACAATGGGCGAAAGCCTGATGCAGCGACGCCGCGTGAGGGATGACGGCCTTCGGGTTGTAAACCTCTTTCAGTAGGGAACAAGGCCAGACGTTGTCTGGTTGAGGGTACTTGCAGAAGAAGCGCCGGCTAACTACGTGCCAGCAGCCGCGGTAATACGTAGGGCGCAAGCGTTATCCGGAATTATTGGGCGTAAAGAGCTCGTAGGCGGTTTGTCGCGTCTGCCGTGAAAGTCCGGGGCTCAACCCCGGATCTGCGGTGGGTACGGGCAGACTAGAGTGATGTAGGGGAGACTGGAATTCCTGGTGTAGCGGTGAAATGCGCAGATATCAGGAGGAACACCGATGGCGAAGGCAGGTCTCTGGGCATTAACTGACGCTGAGGAGCGAAAGCATGGGGAGCGAACAGGATTAGATACCCTGGTAGTCCATGCCGTAAACGTTGGGCACTAGGTGTGGGGGACATTCCACGTTTTCCGCGCCGTAGCTAACGCATTAAGTGCCCCGCCTGGGGAGTACGGCCGCAAGGCTAAAACTCAAAGGAATTGACGGGGGCCCGCACAAGCGGCGGAGCATGCGGATTAATTCGATGCAACGCGAAGAACCTTACCAAGGCTTGACATGAACTGGAAACACCTGGAAACAGGTGCCCCGCTTGCGGTCGGTTTACAGGTGGTGCATGGTTGTCGTCAGCTCGTGTCGTGAGATGTTGGGTTAAGTCCCGCAACGAGCGCAACCCTCGTTCTATGTTGCCAGCACGTTATGGTGGGGACTCATAGGAGACTGCCGGGGTCAACTCGGAGGAAGGTGAGGACGACGTCAAATCATCATGCCCCTTATGTCTTGGGCTTCACGCATGCTACAATGGCCGGTACAATGGGTTGCGATACTGTGAGGTGGAGCTAATCCCAAAAAGCCGGTCTCAGTTCGGATTGGGGTCTGCAACTCGACCCCATGAAGTCGGAGTCGCTAGTAATCGCAGATCAGCAACGCTGCGGTGAATACGTTCCCGGGCCTTGTACACACCGCCCGTCAAGTCACGAAAGTTGGTAACACCCGAAGCCGGTGGCCTAACCCCCTTGTGGGGAGGGAGCTGTCGAAGGTGGGACTGGCGATTGGGACTAAGTCGTAACAAGGTAGCCGTACCGGAAGGTGCGGCTGGATCACCTCCTTTCTAAGGAGCACCAAACACCACAACAGCCACTGCATAGTGTCTTGTTGGTGGTGTGAGGAGTAAAGACCCATTGCCAGAACGCATGTTTCTGGGTGGGTTGCTCAAGGGTGGAATATCAATAAA
>NZ_JBQSVT010000095.1:0-2101 GCF_052376555.1 Specibacter sp. AOP5-B1-6 | reverse complement strand
ACAACTGCGGGCTACTTCTATAAAGGTGGGATCCCGCGACGCGATTCAGCCTGCCGAGAAGTGTGTGGTGCATTGCCGTGATCGGCGCTTGACTGGGATCATGACACGCATACTCATTCTCGGCGGCACTGCCTGGCTGGGCAGGGAAGTGGCAGAACAATTCGTGGCCCAAGGCGCGGACGTGACCTGCCTTGCCCGCGGTTCCTCCGGACAAGCAGCGGCCGGCGTTGACTTCATCCACGCAGACCGGGACCACGACGACGGACTCGTCGCCGTCAGGGACCAGGCATGGGATGCAGTGATCGACGTTTCCCGTCAGCCGGGTCACGTTAAACGCGCCGTACGCGACCTTCTCGAATCTGCCGGCAAATACATTTTTATCTCGTCTGGAAGTGCCTACGCTGGGCAACGCCAGCTTGGCCAGGACGAAGATGGGGCACTGCTGGAGCCGCTGGCAGGTGATGTCATGGCAGACATGTCAACGTACGGGGAAGCCAAGGTTGCCTGCGAACAGGCCGTGCAGGGCAGCTTTGGTTCAGATCGTTCCGTTGTGGTGCGGGCCGGACTTATCGGCGGCCCGGGCGACGTTTCCGGACGAACCGGCTATTGGCCGTTGCGGTTCGCCCACCCCTCCAACCCTGAGCGTGCTGTTCTCGTGCCATCGGCCCCGGACTTGCCGACCAACATCATTGACGTCCGCGATCTCGCCGCGTGGCTGGTGAGACTGGCCGGCGAACAAACCGCAGGAATTTTCAACGCCGTGGGCGATGTTCGGGTGTTCAACGAACACTTAGAGACGGCACGTAGGGTCGCGGGGCATGCCGGACCACTGGTGGTAGCGGACCCGGAGTGGCTCCGCCGGCACGGGGTCCAGGAGTGGGCGGGTGATGCGTCGCTGCCGCTTTGGCTTGATGATCCTGATTGGCGGGGCATGGGTGCAAGGAGCAACGATCGGGCGAAAGCTGCCGGTCTCGTTTTGCGGCCCTTGGCCGACACGCTCAGAGACACGCTGGAATGGGAAATAGCCACGGGGATCGAGAAGCCGCGAGGTGCCGGATTGACAGGTGGAGACGAGTCAAGGCTTCTGACCGAACTCAAGTACGGGAGCCGGCCGTGAGCAGCCGTGCACGCAGCACTACCAGCCTCAGGCTGCAACCGTCTGGGTGAGAAGTGGGGGTGGAGTTTCAATTTTCCGCCCCCATCACCTTGCACAGCGGCTTCTGGTTGGCATCCGGGTAAGGTGCGAGGTCAACGCGACGGGCACCGCACCCTCTGCATTTCACATACAACAGACGTCCCTGAGACGTCATGTGGGCCGATTCAACGTCCCACCCGTGTTCGTGACGGGCAGGGTTGGGGGTTGAAGGGTGTTCGTCGCGTGCAAGATATGTGGTCATGCAGTCCACTATGCTGTAATGGTCTTATGCATCTCAACCCTTACGGCGAGTATGCGGTTCTGCTCGCCGCCTCACTGGCCAATGATTTCCCAGTGGACGGCGCCGGCATCCTCGAACGGACCCGCGAGTTTGGAATGACCATGGATTTCACGCCGCTTCCAAGCGACCATGCGCTTGTCCGCCGCGTGATCGATGACTGGCTTGCCGTGGTTGATGCGCCGGATCACCCAGCCCGGGCGGCACTGCTCAACACTCACATGGCCGCCGCGAGCACCTATCCGCGGCTGACCGATCACGACGCGGAAGGGTGGCATCTGCACTATCGGGATGAGAACCAGACTCTGCCCCACGTTCTGCATGCTGTCATCAGTGTTGGGACGGCCCTTCACCTAACGACCCGTGGAATGAACCGGCTGGCGCGCTGTGCCGCCGGGCAGGCGCCCGGGGATCCCTGCGTGGCAGTGGTTGTGGATGTCACCCGCAATGGGCGCCAACAGTATTGCTCCGTGCGCTGCAATAATCGCGCTGCGGTCCGCAGGCACCGCCGTGCCCGAACGGCGTCTGCCGGCTGATTTGCCGACGGCAGCCCGGGCATCCGCCGTCGAGCTTGCTGCAGAAAGGTTCGGCGCCACCCAACGTTAGAAGCGCCAACCCGCCCCCTTGCAAGTAGCCCGCAGTTGTGGGGGGATGAAAACCGTAAATGA
>NZ_JBQSVT010000094.1:0-2148 GCF_052376555.1 Specibacter sp. AOP5-B1-6 | reverse complement strand
GGATTAGGGCATGAGACGGTGCAAATCCTTGATGAGTATTCCGCACCTGTCCGCACGTTCCCGCGTGTCTTCGGGAAGCAGGCCGAGACAATCTTCGACCCCGCCTCGCTGGTGCCGTTGCTGGTGACCAAACCGGGGGCATGGTCGCATTCACCGCTGCGGGCCCTGGTCACCGACCCGGTGCGTGACTGGCTGGATGAGGCAACGGCCACCGAGCGGCGCCGCCTGCTCAACGCCGTGGATGCCGCCTCTTCGGCGGCAGGCTTCGATGCCGCGGTGGCCGCCGCCGACACCCTGATCCAGCGCGGAGACGCCCCGGACATGGCGATGCTGGGCATGCTGGCCCGCCGGCTGGCCAACGGCACCGAACCGGCCGCCGCAAATGTGGACCTGAGCATCTACGACACCTTCACCACCTTGAATACGAGCACGGGAGAAGTAGCATGAATCCGATCACCGTTCAGGACATCCTCGACGCTGGCAAACAAGCCTCGATGACCGGGAGCGTGCTGGGTGAATGGGCCCAGAAGGACACCCCGAAACAGCGCGAATACCTCCACGGGGTCCTGCTGGCCGAGCACGAATCCCGGCTCGAATCAC
The DNA here is from genome assembly GCF_052376555.1 of Specibacter sp. AOP5-B1-6. NCBI lineage: Bacteria > Bacillati > Actinomycetota > Actinomycetes > Micrococcales > Micrococcaceae > Specibacter > Specibacter sp. AOP5-B1-6. The sequence continues at coordinate 1,548 of NZ_JBQSVT010000094.1, read as the reverse complement.
GACGTCAACGGCTGTTGAAATCCGCGCGGCTGCCGGCTATGAAGTCCCTCACAGGATTCGACTACACCAGCGTCAGGTTCCCCGAAGACTACGGCAGAGAACCCCTCGAATCGCTGGACTTCATCAACCGGGCCCAAGACCTCGTCCTCTATGGCGACGTAGGCACAGGCAAGACTCACATGGCATCCGCTCTCGTGGCAGCCGCCTGCCGGAAGGGCATCCAAGCCAGATTCTTCACGACCTCCGCACTGGTGATGATGCTGCGCGCGCCAAGGACGAAGACCGCCTAGACAAGGAACTCGCTTCCCTGGCCAAGAACCAGCTAATCGCGATTGACGAACTGGGCTACCTTCCGATCGATACCGAAGGTGCCCGGCTGCTGTTCCAAGTGATCGCGGACGGGTATGAAAAACGCAGCCTGATCATCACCACAAATCTGGAGTTTTCCCGCTGGGGAACCGTGTTCGGCGACGACAACATGGCCGCCGCCATTATCGACAGATTGGTGCACCACGGGCGGCTCCTACAGTTCCGTGGCGAGTCCTACAGAGTCAAAAATGCACTCATGAAATGAGCAACCGCTGAAATGGACCAAAAATGAGCCGAGGTGGCCTAATTCTTAGAGCTGAAATGGCCTACTTTAACTTGACGAAACACAGCTCGTCAACACCAATGGCTTTCACCCCGTCGAAGCGGGCGGGGTGATTGATCAACACCGCCGTCCTTCGGCCAGCACAGCCTTGTTTGCGGTATTCCAAGACACGCCCGAGGCCCTCGGCGATCCGGGCGACGGTGAGGTGTTGGCAGACGATTCCCTCCAATGTCCACCGCAACCCGCGGCGGGAGAGCTTCGCCCGTGGTTCGTCCGCCTGGGTGGTATCTTGCCGCCACACGTGCCCGCAACCGGTGCACCATTAGCGGCGGATTCGCACCAACCGCGTGGTCGGCCGCCAGCCGAAGGGCTGATGGCTGAGCTCCCGAGTTACCGTGTCCCGCGGGACGCCTTGGTAGCAACACTTGCAACACCACTCATCAGTAGCCACCGCAAGGCAAGCACGAACGGCCCGATCCGGAGCAAGGAACTGCCCTGTCGCTTCCAAACCAAGCCCATCAAGGCCGCAAAAAGTAGTCAGGGCAGGGCAGGGCATTGAAAGGTAGCGTTGAACACGAGGGCCTTGCTGTAGAAATCCGGAACTTAGACAATCTGATTCTCTACCAAGTCTCTCACCTATGCCGAACCGACCACCAGCCCTCGGAAATCTCACACTGCAACCCGACTACACTCTGGACTCAGAAGAGTCCCGAATGCTGTGCCGGAATATCTTATGAGCGGACTCAATCGCTCTACGCGACAGGTATTGATTACGTAGCTGCAAAACCAGCTTCGCTTTGATCTTCCGTACCATTATCAGTACTCCTTCCACCACGTGGCCATCACATGGTGGAAGGAGCCTTGCAGGTAGTGCTCAACCACACCAACCACCCTATTAGGCGATGGCGCTTACCCGCACCACAGACGGAGCCCACAGAAGCCAATATTCAAGCAGT
>NZ_JBQSVT010000093.1:0-2500 GCF_052376555.1 Specibacter sp. AOP5-B1-6 | reverse complement strand
GACCCGCTGCCCTGAACCAATCTGTCTGATGCACGGCCCGAACCAACGCCACTGAGATCGCGATCTTGGTCGTATAAAGATGTTTGCTGTTGATACCTTCCAAGGCGCTGGGCCAGATCACGGCTGGAAGATTCCGTTCGTGGAAATTGATCCGTGGAAGCATCGCTTGCTGGTTCCAGACCTCCCATGGACTTCGTTCGGTGTCATGGGTGGCGCCACGATTGACCGCCTTGGTAGGGCGGGTTCTGTCGTTGTCCAGCTGCAGCCAGTTGCCCGCAATGGTCGGAACGGTCAGACTGATGCTTGTTTTTCGGTTGAGAGCGGCTAATTCCAGTTGAGCTTCACGTTGGGTGTTACTACTAAGGATTTTGGATGCTTCTGTCACAGCCTCGGGTGTGCGTGACGTTGCCCGGTACCCGGACTTGCTGGCCTTGATCCCGTTGCCGTGGGTAATCAGTCCCAGGAAGAGAGTGCTGGCCTCATGCGGTTTGATGATGGTTCCCCACACAGGGATTTCTTGAACGCCGGCCAGCGCGGAATCAAGAACCCATTTCAAGTGGGCTTGAGCGAAGAGCCGCTCCAAGGTCGCATCCCCACTGGGCTCTGCCCGGCGAAGATCAAATCCACACACTTGTGTCTTCGATGGACCGTGACCAGCGGTGGGTACATTGGTTTTGCAACATTGCCATCCCGGCGCATTGCTCCACAGCCAATCGATGCCATGGAACGGTCGCGATTGGCAGTTCGGACACAGCTTCTCTAAGCGAACATCATGCTCGGGACAGTACGTATAGAGCGGATTGAGCCAGTCGGTAACCCACCGACCGTCGCTTTCCCTCAAACACAGCGGACAATATGAGCTGCCATCCAATCCGGTGACAATTATTGATGTGGTTTCTGCCGTGAATCTTTGAAGCGCAGGTAGCTGCCATGCCGCGGCCATGCGCCGTAAATCGTCGACCTGGTACCCGCAGGTATTCGCCACATTCTGGGCGAAGTGTTGGGCAGCATTGTGCGCTGTTCGAAAGTTTTGGCGTCGGACCGGCAACCCCAACATGTGAACCATGGCTTTGACATCGATCCGGTACAACCGGCCCATGGCTCGCAGCCAACTCGGCAGGGTTTCCTCTGGCACAACGCTGGGCAGGAGGGGCCAGCGGGAATTTCCCACAGTATCCATAAATTCCAGGGATCGATCCAGTGGGGTCAGCGATTGCCCGGTCTCACCGAAGCGCGTAGCCATTGCTGGCGGCACTATCGGTTACGGCCATGGATAAGATTTTCTCCGAAATGGTCTCCTCGCCGGTGGCGATGGCCAGATGCGCGCACCTTTCTATCAGGGACGCCAAAGAAGCGATGTGTCCCTGGGTGCGTTCATAAATCAGGGAAGCATGATCAACGAGCATCCCATCGCGAATCGAGGCCAGATTCAAGCTTCCCTCCAATAAATGCAGGAGCGCCGTCCACGCCTGGGCGCCTGCATCAGTCGTCAGGTTGAAGGGTTGAATCGGGCATACGGTTGTGCGTCGAGCGGTCTGGGCCAGGGCCGCGGACTCACCATAGAGTCCCTCGCTGAAGAAGCTCTTCTCCGCCAACCCCACCCCGGTATAAATGAAAGTGACCGGCAATTCGTTGGCTAACCACTTCAGATGGTTACTGATCTCGGTTCCAGTGCGGTGGTTGAAATCCACAAAATGGAGATCATCCACGATGATCACCTGAGTTTCACACCCAACCACCATGTCCACGGCCAACGAAGTCAACTTCGCCGCCGTCACCCTGTTCAAGGCCGGGTGACCGTAAAACTCCACAATGCGCGAATTCAACGCCTTCAATGTCGTGTTCGCCGTCAAAGACACATAGGCCACCGGAATTCGCTGGCTACCATTGGTGGTTTTTGGCCCGTACCTGCGGATCTGGGCCCGGTGAAAAGTTTTCCCATAGCTGGCCGCGATCGTTGTCTTGCCCAGCCCCGGTGGTGAATCGATCGCAACCCCGCCTTTGAGCCTGTCCCCATCGCGCCGGTTCGACGCCATCACCTGCTCAATGAGCGAAAATGCGTGTTCGAGCTGCTGGGTCCGCACCGTGGGGATATTGGAATTCCAGACCATCCGGCACTCGTTGTAATCCTCCAACGCCTCAGCATCCAATGCCCTCAACGCTGGCACATCCAGCCGGTCCAAAGGGTCGCGTTTCGGCGCTTCAACATAAGCGAACCAGCCCGCCTTACTACCCAGCCTGTAAGGGTGGGATCCGTTACCCTGCAACCACTGAATCCATTGGTTCTGGCTCATTCGAAGACCTCCAGCTCCGCATCCGGGTTGTTCTCGTAATACTCGGCGAAGACATCAAAAACCCTACTGTTCCTCTCCTCCGTCTTCTGATCTCTAGGCGCCCGTTTTTGCCGGCTAGCCCGGCTGAGGGGTTCCATAGCCTCCTCGTCAGGACGACGTTCAGGGGATGTTGTCCGGTCGTCAAGGGGCTTGGACTTACTCACTAA
>NZ_JBQSVT010000092.1:0-2572 GCF_052376555.1 Specibacter sp. AOP5-B1-6 | reverse complement strand
TGAATATTTTTCTTTTTGGGGGCCAGCAATATTGCGGTTGGGGGCCACCATGGGAAAACGGGATTATTGTCCTTGGGGGCCACCTGTAGCGTTGCCGGTGGCCACGCAATAGGCTCCTTCCACCATGTGAGGGCCACATGGTGGAAGGAACAGTATCAATGGTACGAAGGATTAAGGCGAAGCTTATTCTCAAGCTACGCGCAGACGGGCTGTCGGGTCGGGCGATTTCGACCTCGCTCGGGGCGTCGAGGCGAAGCGTCTCGACCGTTCTCGAAGCGGCGGAGCAGCGCAGCATCAGCTGGGATGAGGTACGGGAGAAATCCGAGAATGAGGTGTACGCCCTGCTGTTCCCGGGCCGCGGCGACCACGAGAGCGTTTTTGCCCAGCCGGAATGGGGTGCCATCCATCATGAGCTGGCCAAGGTAGGGGTGACGTTGAAGCTCTTGCATAGCGAGTACGTTGACTCCCTTGCCGGAACTGGGGAGGCAGTCATGGGCTATGACCGATTCTGCAAGGTGTATCAGCGTTTTGTCCTGGAGTCTCACGCAACATCCCGGGTGCAGCATAAGGCCGGGATGAGCATCGAAGTGGACTGGTCGGGTCCCACTATGGAATTGATCGATCCGGTCACTGGTGTGCGGAACAAGGTCTACCTGTTCGTCGCGTGCCTGCCGTTCAGCCGGTATGCCTTCGTGGAGGCCACCTTGGACATGAAGCAGGATAGCTGGTTGCGTGCCCACGTTTCGATGTTCGAGGCGTTCGGTGGCTCTGTGCCACGCATTGTGCCAGACAATCTGAAGACCGGCGTGATCAAGCACCCTGCCGAGGGCGAGATCGTGCTCAATGATTCCTACCGTCATTTGGCTGCTCACTACGGGGCAGCGGTGCTGCCGGGCCGCATTCGGAGACCGAAGGACAAGGCCAGCGTGGAAAACACCGTCAGCCATGTTGCCACGTGGGTGATTGCCGGCCTGCGGAACACCAGCTTCGGTTCGTTGGGGCAGTTGAGGGCCGCAATCCGTGAGCGAATTGAGGCGTATAACCAGGAGCCTTTCCAGAAGCGCGCGGGGTCACGAAAGTCGGTGTTCCTGGCCGAAGAGCAGCCCTTGATGAACCCGTTGCCGGCGGCCGGCTATGAGATCAGCACCTGGGTTTACGGGCGGAAAGTCGCCAGGAACAGCTACGTTTCCTGGCAGAAGAACTACTACTCGGTTCCGATCGTCAACATTGGTGCCACCGTGGATCTGAGGCTGACCGAGACCATGCTGGAGGTTTACCGGAATCATGAGCGACTCACCAGCCACCGGCTGCTGCCGGCCGTGGCCCTCAACCAGTACCAGACCAACGATGCCGATATTCCGCCCGACCGCCAGTGGCAACACTGGGACACCCAACGGGTCAAGGACTGGGCCACGCGCACCGGACCGTGCACGCTGAATGTGGTGGAACGGATCTTTGAATCCGTCCAGGTCAAGGAACAGGGCTTCAACGCCGCGCTGGCGGTGCTGCGCCTGAGTCGGCGCTACAGCCCGGCCCGACTGGAAGCGGTCTGCCGTATCGCCCTGCAGAGCCAGATCAGGTCCCCGCGCTATGCCCACCTGCGACCCCTGCTGGAAACCGGACAAGACAAGAACCTAGGCACACCGCCCGAGCTATTCCACAACGAAGGCGGCTACGTGCGCGGCAGCGACTACTACGCAGGAGGCACCCGATGAGCTCACTGGATATCGAGACCAAACGAAAAATGCGTGAAATGAACGCCACTGAAATGCTCCAGGCCATCGAGGCCCAAGACGAAACCCTGAGCATGGCGCTGAGCTTCGATGAGCGGGTGCGCCTGATCGTTGACGAAGCGCATTCGGCGTTCACCACCTCAAAGGTCGGCGGCCTGATCACTCGCGCCAAACTGCGCTACCCCAACGCTGACCTACGGCAAGTGGACCTGATCGAGGAACGCGGCCTGAACCGCAACACACTCACGGCCATTGGCAGCTGCGGGTTCATCGAACAGAACCAAAACGTGGTCTTCCAAGGATTCACTGGTTCTGGAAAATCGTATCTGGGGTGCGCCCTGGCGAAACAGGCCTGCCGCAACCGGATCCGCACCCACTACGTGCGCATGCCCGACCTCGAGGAAGAATGGGTCCAGGCTCAGGACAAGCCCCTGGGCGCCTCAAAGTTCCTGAAAAAGTATGGATCCTTCACCTTGCTGGTGATCGATGAATGGCTGCTGGACCGCCCCAGCGGGGACTTCCTGCGCATGCTCCTGGAACTCATGGAACGCCGCTACGGCTCGGCCTCAACGGTGTTCTGCACGCAGTATCAGCAGAAGGACTGGCACCAGCGGCTCGGATCCGGTGTTCACGCCGACGCGATCATGGACCGGATCATCCACAACACCATTTGGATCGAGACCGGAAGCTACAACATGAGGGAGAAGATCGGCGCCGATCAGGAATAGCTAGACCCTTTGGAGGCCAGTGGCTCCCACACGGACGGCACTGGCCCCCAACGGCAATATCAGTGGCTCCCAACGGCAATAATGGGTGGTCCCCAAACCGTCGAATACTCA
>NZ_JBQSVT010000091.1:0-2601 GCF_052376555.1 Specibacter sp. AOP5-B1-6 | reverse complement strand
TGAGTATTTGAAGGCTTGAGCAGCACTAGTATTGCCATTGAGCAGCACAGAGTATTGCGATTGCGCAGCATTGGATATTGCTGGTGAGCAGCATCAGGATCGAGAGGCTGCTCACCAGCTGGTTGGGGTTAGCCGCGGGCGGAGTGCTCGCGCATGTTGGTGTCGCCGGTCTCTACCCAAGTCGTGCGGTGCACTATCCGGTCCATGATGGCATCAGCGTGCACGTCACCACCGAGGCGTTGATGCCAGTCTTTCTGCTGGTACTGGGTGCAGAATATGGTTGAGACGGTGTCATATCGGCGTTCGAGAAGCTCCAAGAGCATGCTTCGCAGACTGTCGTCTGGTGGGTTGAGGAGCCACTCGTCGACGGTGAGGACCTGATACGCCGCATATTTGCGGAGGAACTTCTCCTTCCCGCCGGGTTTGTCTGCTGCCGTATGCCATGCCTCCTCAAGATCGGGCATGCGAATATACAGGGCCCGATACTGATGCTGGCATGCTGCTTTGGTCAGCGCTGATCCTAGATAGGTTTTCCCTGACCCGGTGAAGCCTTGGAACACGACGTTCTCGCCGCGACTGACGAACGTGCACGTTCCCAGCTGCGCGATCACACCCCGGTCGATCCCACGTCCCTCGAGCAGGTCCAGACGCCGTAGTTCAGCGTCTGCATAGCGCAGCCCGGCCCGACGGATGAGGCCCTCAATTTTTTGTTGCGAGTAGCATGCGTGAGCGTCATCAACGGCAAGCTTGATACGTTCAGCAAACGGCATCCCCATGGACAATGTCTCGTCCTGCCCTCCGAGCGCGTCAGCTAGGGCGGCCGCCCCCATTTCGCGGAGCTTGTGTTTCGTTGCGGTATCGATAATCGTCACTTGCTGTCACCTCCGTAGTACGCAGCGCCACGCACATACCCGGCAGGAGCGGCAGCCTCAGACACGGCATCGTCAAATCTGGGGTTTCGGTTCCCGGTCTCGTCTTGTCTGGTTTCAAGGATCGGTCGTAGATGCGCATATCGGGGAGATCTGACTCTACTGTTTACCGCGATTTCGCAGGCCCTTTCCACTCTGCTGCTGGAATAGCGGCGAGTGAGACGAAGCACCGCCAGTGCAGGGTTCAACCCCTGCTCTTCGACCGGCACTGACTCGAAGATCCTGTTGACCACGGTCGTTGTATATTCACCGATTCTGCCCGCCCACTCACGCACACGGGCGGCGTCCCACTCCTGGTATTTCGGTCCATCAGGCAGGTCGCTGTCTCGTGTCTGGTAAGTGCCGGTAACTCCGTCGGGGCTCAGGAGGTGGGAAGCGATCCGGTCACCGCCGAGATAGATTTCCAGCGTGCGGCTTGTCACACGCAAATCGACTAGCTCCCCAACATGTTGGTACGGGGCAGAGTAATGATTCTTCTCCCACACCACATGCCCGTCACGTCCCACGCGCCGGCTGTACGCCCACCGGCTAATCTCGTACGTAACCGCGGGCAGCGGCCGCAGCAGGGGCTGTTCCTCGCTCTCGAACACGCTCTGACGGGAGCCTGCACGTTTCTGGAACGGTTCTTGATTAAGCGCTGTGACCTGCTCGTAGACCGCTGCCCGTAGCTGGGCGAGGGTTGTGAACTCTTGGTTGCGGAGCGCTGCGATCACCCAAGTTGCGACGCTCCACACCGTGTTTTCTACGCTCGCCTTGTCTTTTGGGCGGCGAGGCCGTCCCGGCAGCACCGCCGCTGAATAGTGCGCAGCCAGCTCCCGATAAGCATCATTGAGGATGACCTCTCCCTCGCGGGGATGTTTGATCACACCGGTCTTGAGGTTGTCAGGCACAATTCGGGGAGTAGTGCCCCCGAACCAATCAAACATCGCGACATGGCAGCGCAGCCACGTGTCTTGCCGCATATCGAGGGTGGGCTCCACGAACCCCAACCGCGAAAACGGCAGACACCCCACAAAGAGGAACACGCGCGTGACGGTGCCGGTGACTGGGTTGATGAGTTGCATCGTGGGTCCGGACCAGTCAACCTCGGTCGTCTGGCCAGCTTTATGTCCCACGCGGGACGAGACGCCCTGGGACCTAACGTAGTGGGCGTAGGTTTTACAGAACCGGTCATAGCCCATGCTGGGGATACCAGCCGTGTGGCAGCGGTCGCGGTACTCGGCATGGAGAAGTTTCAACGTCACCCCGACTTTAGCCAGTTCACGATGCAACTTCACCCAGTCGGGTTGTTCATAGACGCTCTCGCGAGTGCCGCTGTCGGGAAAGAGGCGTTCATACACTTCGGTCTCAGCCATGCCAGCTGCGGTCTCCCACGAGAGCCCCTCGCGTGCCGACGCCCGCTCGACTTTGATAACGCTGTGCTGGGATACACCCTGCGCTTCGATCTGCCTGAGTGACAGCCCTTCGTGACGCAGTGAAAGCACCAGCTTCGCGTTAATCTTTCGTACCATCAGAAATACTCCTTCTGCCGCACGATAGGGCGTGCGGCAGAAGGAGCTTTGCACAGTGCTGCTCAACAAACAATAACGGCGCTGCTCAACAAACAATAACGACTGTTCTCCAGACACTGCTCAGCCGCACTAGCGGTGCTGCTCAGAAGACCAAATACTCA
>NZ_JBQSVT010000090.1:0-2639 GCF_052376555.1 Specibacter sp. AOP5-B1-6 | reverse complement strand
TGTTAGCGGCCATGAAAAACTGCCCATAGGCGGCCACGTAACTGCCCACTGATGGCCAGTAGAAATGCCCATTGGTGGCCATGAGATCTGCCCACTCTTTTTTCTAGCATCGCCGTGTTGTTAACGGCGGGAGCCCCTTCCTGGGGTTTGATGTCGGTGTCTAGTCGCACCAAACCAAACCAGGAAGAGGCTCTGTATGAAGTCTGACGGAGAAATCATGGAAATTCTTGAAGCGTATGATCACACGCAGTCGTTTCGCGCCGCAGCCGTGCTCGCTGGCTGCTCGCACCACACCGTTGCCAAGCACATCGCAGCCCGTAATGCCGGCCGACCGATGGCAGAACCAGTGGCCCGGGACAAGGTCACCGACGAGTACCTGCCCGTGATCGAGGAGCTCGTGGATAAGACGCGGGGCCGGATCCGGGCCGATGTCACCCACCAGAAGCTGGTAGGCATGGGCTACGAAGGCTCGGAGCGTTCCACCCGCCGCGCCGTGGCCCAGGTCAAGGCCGCATGGAAGCTCGGGCGGGTGCGCGTGCACCGGCCGTGGGTGACCCAGCCTGGCGGCTGGCTACAATATGATTTCGGAGATGGCCCCTATATTGACGGGGTGAAGACGGTGTTGTTCGTGGCGTGGCTGGCCTGGTCGCGGTTCCGGATTGTCATCGCGTTACGGGACCGGACAGCACCGAGTGTGTTCGCCGCCCTGGATAGGTGCTTCCGCATCGCTGGCGGGGCCCCAACCTACATTTTGACCGACAATGAAAAGACGGTGACTGTTTCGCATGTGGCCGGGGTGCCGGTGAGGAACCTGCAGACCGTTGATTTTGCCCGCTACTACGGGGTGACCGTGTTGACGTGCCAGCCGGCGGATCCAGCTTCCAAGGGCGGGGTGGAGAACGCGGTGAAGGTCGCTAAGGCCGACATCGTGCCCAGGGACACGAACCTGCGCGAAGAGTACGGCTCCTTCGCCGAGCTGGAGGCCGCGTGTGAGGAGTTCATGGTGCACATCAATGCCCGTGAGCACCGGGCGACCAAGCGTAAACCGGCGGTAATGCTCGCCGAGGAAGTCCTGCGCCTGCACCGGGTTCCGGATGACGCCCACACGGTCTCCTTCGGGCTGGCACGCACCGTGCCGCCGAACACGCCCATGGTCACGTTCAACAACGCCATGTACTCCGTCCCGTCGCATTTGTTGGGGCAGAGGGTATTCGTCCGCTCCCACGGTGCAGGCCCGGATGAGAAAGTCATCATCGTTAACCACACTCCTGCCGGCCCGGTGGAGGTCGCCCGCCACGGCAGGGCACGCCCGGGAAGCCCGGCGATCAACGACGAGCACTTCCCCGGACATGTGGAGAAGATCCCCGGGGACTACACGCCACGGGCCCGCACCGGCGCCGAGGCGGAGTTCCTGGCCATCGGCGGCGGCGCCGTGGCCTGGTTGAAGGAAGCCGCCGTGGTCGGCACCTCACGGATGAACCAGAAAATGGCTGAAGCTGTCTCGCTGGCGAAGATCGCCGGTGTCATTGATGTTGACCGGGCACTGGGAACCGCGGCGATCCACGGCCGCTTCGCCCACGGGGATCTTTCCTCAATCCTGCAGGCAGGCCGGACCAGCACCACCACCCACGCCGCCAGCGAGGAGACGTCTCTGACGCAGGGCACCGGCGCCTGGGCCGCCATCACCTCCACCACAACCGCCACCACCCGTAACGAGGTAAAGCCGTGAACCCACTCAACACCACCGCCGCGGCACTGCCGGCGGATATTGAAGCCATGATGCGTTCTTTGAAGATGCCCCACGCCCGTGCTCTGGCACCGGAACTCGTCGCCACCGCCCGCGCCCAGCGATGGGAACCAACCGAGGTCATCAAAGCGCTCTTCGCCGAGGAAATCCGTGGCCGGGCCGCCTCGATGCTCGCCACGAGGCGCAAAGCTGCCGGGTTCCCAACCGGGAAAACCTTCGATGTCTGGGACCCCGCCGCTTCCTCGATTCCAGCCCCTACCCAGCAAGCCCTACGGACCCTGGAATGGATCCGGCGCGGGGAAAACCTTGTCGTCTGTGGGCCCTCCGGCACCGGGAAAACCTTCTTCCTTGAAGCCTTGGGCCAACAGGCGGTGGAGGAAGGGCTGCGCGTGGCCTGGTTCCGGCTCGAGGACCTCGGTCAGCTCATCCGTGCCCATCGCACCGATGACAGCGTCACGAAAGCCGTCACCCGGGTGCTGCGCGCCGATTTGGTCGTGGTTGACGACATCGGGCTGCTGCCCGTGGGAACGGACGCCGCCGAAGGGCTATACCGGGTCGTGGATGCCGCCTACGAGAAACGCTCCATTGCGATTTCCTCCAATCTGCACCCCGCAGGCTTCGACGAGCTCATGCCCAAGACGCTGGCAACGGCGACGGTAGACCGGCTGCTGCATCATGCCCATGTCTGCCAGACCAGTGGAGATTCCGTCAGGCTGACCCAGGCCCTGGCAGGAAAGGGAGTGGCGCAACTGAGCTAAAACACCGAACCAGTATGGCCAACCACAAATCTATATTTGCGGGCAGATCTTATGGCCATATCCGGGCATTTTTGCTGGCCACCAGCGGGCAGATAACCTGGCCGCTGGTGGGCAGAAGCTCATGGCCCTTGACA
>NZ_JBQSVT010000089.1:0-2656 GCF_052376555.1 Specibacter sp. AOP5-B1-6 | reverse complement strand
AGCGATTCACGTGGGCCCGAATCTTGGGTTCAGGAGCACGCGGCGACGATAATAAGGCGTCTGATTTCTGCGTGGTTGCCAAGCATTCAGGAAGACATGGGCGAACATGAATCAGCCGATGTGCCGCTATGGTTAGTGGTCCTGGCCTATTTCACTTTGGGACGCCTGGAAAACATCCTTGAATCCTGCGAATCCGGTGACCCAGTCAAGCTCGGCCAAGACCGTATCGTGGCGCCATCGTTGATGAAGTAGGCCAAACCCGAGGGGTTCTTCAGGCCTCGGCGGCTCCATCACCAATGCCCGCTGCGCTCTTCCTGCCGATTCGGGCCAACCCTGACCCAAATCTAGGACTATTCGTCCTTGGAGCTGGAATGGGCGTATTGTCCCAAATCGCTGCGAGTTTGCCTGCCCAGGTATCAGTTTCCAAAATAATCGGATCGGGGTATGAACGCGTTGGTTCGCGGGTACTTAGGACCATTCAGTAAGAGGAGTAGCTTGTGGAAGTTGGCATATTATCCGGCGCCAGATTTATAGCACGATCTTTGCGGCCGATACGTGAGCTTCGGGACCCGTTCAACGTGGTCTACGGCGAGTGGCGGTAACGCCCATTAGAGCTTCTGCTCGAGCCGTCCGCCGAGTACGGCAGGTAGAAGGTCAGCGTGAGCGGCCATCAATTCATCGCACAGGGCCCATATCTGATCGGGAGTCAGTGATGAACTCGCGTTTGGATCGACGAGCAGAGCTTGATATATCAGTTCGGGATTACCTGTACGTGCTGCCTCGATCGTGAGAGCGGCCACTGAGAGATAGGTCTGATTATGCGCGGCGCCCTGTACGGGGACTGCACCGAAGGCTACGGGGTGCACGCCCGATGAATTGACGATGGCTGGCACCTCCACAACAGCATCCTCAGGAAGATTGCTGATTAATCCGTGGTTGACGACGTTGGCGTGAATGATGCGTTCGGTACCAGTGACTATTGAATGGATGAGTTGCGGCGCGTACTCGGCTGCACCTTCCTCCAGCTCAAGGCGTTCTCCAGCGGCGAGGGCTGCTTTGGCGTGCTCAAATTCTGCGACGTTCTGCTCAGAGATTCCAAGGTATTCCAGTGGAACGAGTCGGAACTTCGTGATCTGCTCCTTGGACCGAAGGAACCAGGACAGATACTCGGAGGAGTGCTCACTTGTTTCTGTTGGGTAGTATCCGATGCGCTTGAATATTTCCACGCGTACCCGGCGAGACAGCTCCGGATTCGACGCGATCTTTTTCCGCAACAGCGGGTATAGATCTGTACCGTCCCGTGACCATTCCATCAACCACGACTGATGGTTAACCCCTGCCGCGCGATAGTGGGTACCCTCCACCGGAACATCGATGAGCTCACAGAGGTCATGCACGGTCCAGTAGACGCTGTGACATAGACCGACTACCTTCAACTGCGGGGCGACGACGGACATCCACCAGACATTCATCGCCATCGGGTTGGTATAATTCAAGAACCAAGCCTCCGGGCAGAGCTCGAGCATGTCCGCTGCTATCCCAGACAGTACCGGGAACGTGCGCAGTCCGCGGAAGACACCGCCGACGCCCGTCGTGTCACCGATCGTTTGGAGCAGGCCTGCCGCAGCAGGGATCTCCAAGTCTTTGCGGGTGGCGTCTATGCCACCAACCTGGATCATGTTGATCACGAAGTCCGCGTCCACCAGTGCATCTCGGCGATTCAAAGTTGCATGGATGTCCGCTGCGCGGCCGAAGCGGGCGGCGACTTGCTCGGCGGTTTTCCTTGCTGTCTCGAGACGTTCCGCATCAATGTCGTGGAGAACGATGCGGAGCGGCGGTAAATCGTCGAAGCGAAAGAGGTCGGCGAGCAGCTGGCGGGTGAATACGACGCTTCCGGCGCCGACGAAAACAATTTGAGTCATGAGAAGATCATCTATCGGTAATCGCACTTTGCGCAATAGAATGAGTGAAATGCGGCAAAACTGATCATAAAAGGTGATTAGATCTGACCGCATTCGACGAAAGGACTCGGCGTTGGTCACTTCTACCACAGAAACACTGCTCGCTGGCGTCACCTCGGGCAAACGCGCGAAGCGGATGCTGGCAATCCTCGATCTCATTGCGGAGCGTCGTTCCATCAGCCTCGCCGACCTTGCGGCGAGCCTGTCGATCTCGGCTGCGACAGCCAGGCGCGACCTGTCAGACCTCGCCGCCCAGAATCTCATATTGCGCACTCACGGAGGCGCGTCCGCGCTCGATCGTTCCAGAGAGCTTCCAGTAGCACTTCGGGGCACCCGCTTTCAGGAAGCGAAACAGGCGATCGCCCGGGCCTTGGTCGAGCGTCTCCCTTCCGAGCGCTACGTCATCGCCCTGTGCGGCGGAACCACTACCGCTAGCATCGCACGGGAACTCGTAAACCATCGGGATATAGCTGTCGTGACCAATTCCCTGACGATCGCGGAGCTGCTCAGCCCATTTCCAGGTGTGCGTGTCGTCATGACAGGAGGGTTCCTGCGCCCGCAATCGCTCGAACTCGTTGGCGTTCTGGCGGAGAGTACATTCAACTCCGTTAACGTGGGCATGGCTATTCTCGGCGCGGACGGCATCACTGCGGGGGCCGGGGTGACCACGCATGACGAAACCGAGGCCCGCACCA
>NZ_JBQSVT010000088.1:0-2757 GCF_052376555.1 Specibacter sp. AOP5-B1-6 | reverse complement strand
CGGGGCCTCCCTGCACTTAACCCCACCCAACACCGCCAACCAACAGTCAGCCACCAACCACAACCACCAACGGCCGCCCACCAAGCGGCCACACCCATTTAAGCGGAATGCCCGCACTCGGCAGGAGACCCAAGGGTTTGAGCTTCAGGCCGGTCGTTGTCCTGAAGCGCGAGGGGAGGAGCCGGCGGCCCGGAGCTCAGATGCCGGCGACCAAGTCCGCAGAAATCAGCAGCACGAAGTCCACCGAATCCATGACAGCCCTTCCGCAGCCCGGCCAGTTGCTCCGCCCCGGGCCAGCGAGGCCGTCGCTGGCCCGGAGACCAGACACGAACGCTCCAGCCGCCGCTGTCCGGGCCAACCACCGCGGCTGCAGTGGCTAAGGCATCGCACGCTGCAACATGATGGCTGTGGGGTGGCCGTGCGCATCGGTTCCTACCGGCACCGATGCCGGCACCATAATCGACAGTGTGGATTCCAATCTTGTCCGATGCGCACAAATCATTGGAAAATGACTGCCTGCTTATGAGCAGGCACAATGGCATCATGCGCCTGTACCTGTCTTCGTACCAACTTGGTGACCACCCTGATGCTTTTACTGATTTGGTTCGGGGCAAAAAGAGTGGGTGGGTCATCATGAACGCTTTCGATGGCGCCGCTCCTGAGGTGCGGCGTAGAGAGACGGAACGCCAAATTGATAATCTCGCGGGGATCGGGCTCACGGCACATGAGCTCGACTTGCGGGCTTATGACGCCGGCAGCCTTTCCATGCAGTTTGGACGGCCGGACTTCGTCTGGGCTCGGGGCGGGAACGTTTTCACGCTCCGGGCGGCTCTGGCACGATCGGGAGCCGACGCGCTCATTGTGGATCGCCTGAGATCGGACGCCCTGGTTTACGCCGGTTTCAGTGCCGGGGGTTGCGTGCTTGCCCCGAGCCTGTTGGGTCTAGAAAAGTGCGATTCGACCGATGATGCCTTATCGCTCTACGGGGCAGTCGAGTTCGCCGGGCTCAATATTCTGGATAGGCCGTTTGTGCCCCATCTCGGATCCTCGGCTCACCCGGAACGCGAGATCCTGACTCAAGTGGCTGCTGCTTACGCTCACGAAGGCCAAGAGTATTGGGCGCTTCGTGATGGCCAGGCATTGGTTGTTGACGGCAGCAGCGTTGTGCTGCGCTGAGGGAGCATTGGGTTGAGTCTTCCGCTTAAGGTTGGGTCTGGCGTAGGGGCTTGCCGTTAGCCTGTGAAAACCTGTAACCCAAGCCGTCCGGAGTCCTGGGGACGTGGTGTGGATGGTAGTTTGAAAAAATGACAATTGAATCCACAGACATCCCGCAGGCAATGAACCACCCCGGTGAATTCACTTCTTACGACGCGCGCTCCAAACAGTTAATAGTGATGGACGCCATCGAGGTCGCCCCAGCGGGGCATGTCGGTATCAAATGCGAGGACGGGCACTGGGCCATTCCTGCCAACCGTGAATTTGGTGCATTCAGTTACCACCGAAAAAGCTATTGGTGCGCGAACGGGGATAAAGCACCAGTCAGGTTCGCGACGGCAGCAGTTCAGGAAAGCCATGTTCCATATCTTGGTGCAGAAGGTAAGAGCAAAGTCGTTAATGGCGAGTGGTTCCATGCCTCACCACTCTCGAAGGTCAAATTCCCTTCAAGCCTCAGATCGGATCGCTACGTTCACCTGGGAACACGGATTGCGGCCACCGATTGGGACCTCGTACAGTCGCGCGGCCGCGATGAGAGTTTCCTCTACTCGGTGAAGCTGAGTTCTGAGGCAACGGTCAGTGATGACATCCACGTTGAGAACGACGCAGGCTCGGATATTCGAGAGAAGGGTTTAACCTTGGATGCGTTCGACATCTACAGGTATGTGAACGTGAAAGAGGATCCGGGGTCTGTTTCGGTGCTCATACGGCCATCCGCCATCGTAAGTGTTGACCTAGTCAAACACGTTCCCGCCATCGATCCGTCCCATGGCAATAGGCCCAGGTTCCCGCAGCCCTAAGTTTGAACCAATCCAAAGAGCCGCTTCAGGTGGTTGGGTTCGGACTCAGGGTGTCTGAAATAGAACAGGCAAGACAGTGTGCGTATCTCTCTCCAAGCTTTGGCCCACAACCGAATTCGGCTCTAGCTCTTCCAGGAAGCGAATGTTGGTCGGCTGGATATGAAATTTCGGTCCGGCGTTGATGAGTCTGGACAGATGGACGGTGGGCACGGCCCCAGCGGTGACATCTTCTTCGGTACTTGCAACGCAGTTGTCCGCATGAATGGATACATGACGCGGTGCTGTCGATTTGCGGCGGAATTGGGCGCCCAGTCTGCGCACCGGACACTGTCTCATGATGATGCCCCTATTCAGGGGATTTAGGAAGCTGCCATTGCAGGCCATGTGTCATGCACGGGAACCCGCACATCGTCAGCCCTGCAAGCCAGCATCGCTGAGTATGGAGGAGCGCTGTAAGCCCCTTGAGCAGCTCAAATCGGAAAGGGCCCTACGCACAAAATTCTGGCACGCCGGTTCATGCTGGGATCGGGCTCACGGTATGCCATAAGGGGGCGACGGCCTGCTAGACGAGCCTTCTGGATGCTACGACAGTGGCTGCCTGCAACCGTACACAGCCGCGGGCGGCCGATGCCGGCCGAGTTACCAAGAGCCGAACGGAGACACCTGGCGGAGCCTGCGTACCGGCGGTTTGGCGGCCGTGGCGTGGGTGGTGTTGGTGTGTGGGGGTTGTGGAGTTGCGTGT
>NZ_JBQSVT010000087.1:0-2885 GCF_052376555.1 Specibacter sp. AOP5-B1-6 | reverse complement strand
GTTGACTTCTGGGCAAAGATCCCATGCAAGCCAGCCAATGGCTTCAGCATCACATGTGTCCCATCAGTGTTTTGGACACGCTTGGCCATGTACCGCATGACTCGCCTACGGGCAGAGCCGGACATGCACAAGTCCGGCCTGCCTAGCTACTTTCGATCTTTTGGAATCTGGCGGAGAATGCGGCCAGCCAAGTGTCCACGTCAGCGAGCAAATCCTGTTCTTGAAAGCGTGTGGCCAAGCTGTCCACCATATGCTCACGAACAAGAGTGGCGTTCTGTGCGGAGTACATGGCAATGAGGTGACTCGCTCCCTCGTTGACGACGTTTCGGATCTCGGCGTGTGCTCGTGCATGGAACATCATAGTCTCGGCAACTTCAGCGCCGTCAGTGACCATCATCAGCAGGGCGATATCCCCGGAGTCCTTCGGTCGTAGCCTGTCCGGACGCCGATCCGCCTCAGCCAGCCGTTCGTGGACTTTATGGGCCTTGGCAATCAGGAGCGCCGCGGGACCTGCCACATAGGCTTTGGCGGAAATTGTGGGCTCTGCGTCAATCGTGGATATTTCTGTGAGGACTCGGTCGTGGACTGCCAGTTCCAACCCGTAGGCCCGGGTCGTTGCCTTGTCCTGTCCTGCAATCCTTGCTGTTCGGCCCTTCTTGCCGGCATATCCTTCGGGCACCAGGAGATCCACGGTGGTGCGTTGTTCCCACGGCAGTCCCCGTTCGCTGGAATACCCGTAGATCTCTGGACGTTCCTCGCGTGCAGGCTCCAAGCCAATTGAAGCCATGAGATCTAGTATTTTGGGGTCTTCCGCGACAAAGACCGGATCGATGACAAGATCGCCGTCCCGCGTCGATTCCATGTCAATGGGTCCCCACTTCTTTTGGACCCAAACATGAACCGCATGGGCACCGACAATGGTTAGGGCCTCTGCATACGGACCCAACGCAATAATGGTCGTGATCAGCAGCCGTCTCGAGCGTTCAGCCCCATACCGGGCATCTTCCATGCGCGGCTGGCGAGGAATCCCTGAATCATTGTTCATGCTGCTTGGGCAAACGCTGGCAGGAAGCTGAGCGCAACATCTGCCTGGCGCCCCGGAGAAGCCAGCGCGTCAAGCATCCCCCACCCCGCACTCACCATGGCTGTCCCCTCCACCTTGCGCATGAACCGGCGCGCGCTCTCCGTCGACGGCAAGACCACAACACTTGCCCTGGCAGAAGGCGACATTGCCGGCAAATCCACTAGCTTTCCAGGATTATCCACATACACGACAGGAGTGAAGGAACTGGTCTGGGAAACGTCACCGGAGACAGCCTCCAATGACGAAACAACAGGATTCGCCCCCTGTCTCTCAAGCTGCTGAACGAACTCTGCGAGAGAGCTTTCAAGGGAAAAGAATCGCGCACCGGGCCTCTTTGCAACAGGAGCCAGATTCGCCGTCTGAGCCAGTTTCCCAAGAAGCCGCCGCCTCTCTGCACCAGTAGCATTTTGGATACGGTCCAAGGCCACCGCATAGGGCAAGTCGCTGCCTGAGTCAGACAGCGTTTCCGTCAGCTGAAAACCAGCTCCTGAAGCGATCCGCTGCAACATCGCATACGTCGGCTCAACCAACCCCGACTCAATCCTGGTAATCGTTGAAGCAGGCAAGCCAATAAGCTCGGCAAATGCCGTCTTACTGAGCTGCCGCCTAAGGCGCATTCGAGTAACGATAGACGCCGCCGTGGAAGTAACCATACGACCAAGACTATGACCGACCTTGCATATATGCAAGGGGCTTCAATGCGAGTCACATAGCACGTTCGCCTCATGGGGCGGGTGCCTCATTGCACGAAACCTTCAGATGGATCTCGAAGGTGCCCGATTGAAACATGCCCTTAAAGTTAGTACCTGCGTATGAATGCAGATAGGAGAGCTTGTTCATTGGACGTCGACAGCCAGTGGTCAACTCCGATCACTGTCTGCCCGAACCAAGATGATTTCCCCCGACAAAGGGCATTGGTGAGGCCCCACAGCAGCTGGCAACGGCGTACTGGGGGCCACCACCAGCTGCTCAGCACTAACGCAACACGATGGTCCGGTTGCCTTGGAGGATCACGCGACCTTCGCAGTGCCAGCGGACAGCATTGCTCAGCGCCTTGCATTCGGTGTCCCGTCCGGCCGCTACCAAGTCCTCCGGCCCAAAGGTGTGATCCACCTCGATGACTTGCTGGGAGATGATGGGCCCCTCATCCAGCTCGCTGTTGACGTAGTGGGCCGTGGCCCCGACAGTCTTGACCCCGCGAGCATACGCCTGGTGATACGGCTTGGCGCCCTTGAAGCTGGGCAGAAATGAATGGTGAATGTTGATGGCCCGCCCGCCCAGCTTTCGAATCAGCCCATCGCTAAGCACCTGCATGTAGCGGGCCAGCACCACGAGCTCGACGTCGAACTCATCCACCAGCTCCAGCAGCCGGGCTTCCGCCGCGGGCTTCGTGGCTGCGGCGACGGGGACGTGGAAGAACGGGATCCCGTGCCATTCGGCCAGCCGCTGATGGTCTGGATGGTTGGAGACGACTGCCACCACCTCCACAGGCAGCTCACCGGTTCGGGCGCGGAACAGCAGGTCGTTCAGGCAGTGTTCAAACTTGGACACCATGATCAGCACACGCCGCTTTTCCCGGTGCGGGCGCAGTTCCCACCGCATGCCGTGCCGGACGGCCAACGGCTCAAAGTCAGTATGAAGGCGGGCCAACGTTTCTGCCCCGCCCGGGGCGCTGAAATGCAGGCGCATGAAGAAGTGCCCGTCCGGCTCGTCCAATCCCGCGGCCGCCTGCTGGTGCAGGCGGTCACTGAACTGGCGGTTGTCGATGATGTCGGCGCCGTGCTTGAGCAGGGCGCCCGAT
>NZ_JBQSVT010000086.1:0-2936 GCF_052376555.1 Specibacter sp. AOP5-B1-6 | reverse complement strand
CCTAATCCAACGGTGAGCATCCGTCCGTGGAAAGCGGGCCCGGCCGCGTACGTGTTCCCGTCAACGAGCAGGTTTCCGGTCCTATCGGCCTTGCGGGACTCGTAGCGCACCGCCCTCCCGCCCTCCCGCCTGCTGGACCTGGACGAGGGACGCTCAAAACAAGTATTCGCCACCTAGTTGCAGGAACGCCCACAGGCATGGCGGGGCCAGATAGAAGTCGTGGCCATGGACGACTCCTCCGGCGTCAAAGCGCAGTGGACGAGGAACTGCCTGCCGCTGTTGCGGTGATGGATCCCTTCCACGTTGTTCGCCTTGCCGGCGACGCGCTCGATGACTGCCGCCGCCGCGTTCAGCGAGCCACCTGCGGGCACCGCGGCCGGGCACGCGACCCGCTCTACAAGGCCCGACTGACCCTGCACACCGGCGAAGGGCTGCTAAACGAGAAGCAACAAAAACGCCTCGATGAACTTTTTGCCGAGGAAAAACATATCGAGGTCGAAGCGACCTGGGGCGCCTACCAGCTCATGATCAACGACTACCGGGAACCAGACCGCGCCAAGGCGAAGAAGCTCGTGCAAGCCCTCATTGACTCCCTCAGCACCAAGCTCCCCGCCTCTCTGAAAGAACTCAAGAAACTCTGTGGAACCCTCAAACGCAGGGCCGAGGACATGCTCGCCTACTTCGATCGGCAAGGAACATCGAACAGCCCAACTGACGCCGTCAATGGAAGATTGGAACACCTCCGAGGATCTGCCCTGGGCTTCCGCAACCTCACCAACTACGTCGCCAGGTCGCTGCTGGAATCCGGCGGCTTCAAACCGAAACTACACTCTCAATTCTGAATAGCCAAAGAACCGGAGCGCAGACAGTCGGTCCCCGCCATACTGGCGACTCTGCAAGGAATATTCGAGCTACTTGACAGTATTAAGAAATACATCAGCGTGGGAAAGTTGTTCCCGCCACCCCCCAGACCATCTATGCACATCAAATTGAAGTGCAGAAACCGCTGCTGACTTTTGCAACTCTCCCAGAAACTTTCGATTCTGCAGGACGCTCAATATAGCCTTGGAAAGATCATCTATGTCACCGCTTGGGACTAGTATTCCGTTTACGCCATTAATAATAATATCCCGTGGTCCATAAATAACGTCGTAAGCAATGACCGGAGTGCCACATGCAAGGCTTTCCGTAATCACTAGCCCGAATCCCTCGTATTTTGTCGTGAGCAGAGATGCTTCAGCGACTACGAATTGATCCAAAGGATTGGGCGTATGCCCTTCCAGTGTGACGATATCTCTAAGGCCGAGACGGTCAATCTCCGCCTGAAGTGAGTTTCGCTCAGGCCCTTCACCATATATTCGGTACCTTGCGATTGGGTATTCAGCAGCCACCCTCTCGAACGCTCGAATTGCATCGATAATTCGCTTATCGTCACCCAGACGAGACACCGTAACAAATAGACCTGGCTCACGTTCCCTCAATGCCTGAAGCTTCAACCCCGCGCTCACAGGCGCCGCGTGTGGTAATACAGCAGTGCTGTTGGGCTCACAACCAGTATCGACGATAAAGTCGCGTCTTTGCGTATCTGTAAAGAACACAAGCCTATCAATATTCGCCATATTCTTGAGATATGGCTTCATCCATGTCTTCAGACCCTCAGAATCATCGACATTGTTTCTGTAGTGAGTAGTGTGGATTGAACCGATATGAATTATGTTCGGTGACTTGATTGAAAATGTGAAACTTGTTCGCGGTTCATCGGAGAATACGATAGCCTGGCCAATGTTCGCAAGCTTCCTGGAAAGCCAAGCCGCATTGGCATCACGCATATCTCCATGATGAATAGTTCCTGAAACATCATATTCTACGACACGATACTCATATCCAGTTTCATTTACCCACACAGATAGATAGGGTCGTCCGGTTTGGTCAATATAATTCCGATATCGAGGGGTGCCGTTGTCATCGTAGAAATCGCGCTTAACGATGTCGCCATGTTCCCAGCAGATGTCTCTGTAGTCTCGCTGCCACGGATTTCTCGCGTTGTGGTGATCGACATACTTCAGGCTGCCTTGGCTATCGCGAGATACAGTGCCCAAGAAAGATCCTTGAATGAAGTATCTACGTAGTGATCCGCTGCGAATAGGTTCATTAGCACACTGAATATCTTGGTTACTTTCCCAGTCGAGGTGCTCGAATTCAACTTTGGCAAAGGGCAATCGGTGAGCTCGACGCAAATCGAGGTGAAAGCTGAAAAGCTCTGTGTGCTTTGGCAGTTCCCCCTCCGCCATTAACTGTTCGAAAAGTTCCTCTATATTTGGCTGGTGGGCCACAAGAACCAATATCGCGCGACGGCCCTGGGCCAGAAGTCGGAACCGCTCAAATGCGGCTCTCGTAAGTCCGCCCCGGTTCCGTCCTAAGCTATCCATTACTTGTACAACTGCAGGCGCGGCCTCCAGTCGATTCAATTCTGTATCATCCACGATGCCAAGCATAGAGTACAAGGATGAGAATTGTCGGGTCGGCGCCCGCACAACTGACGTTGCCTATGCTGTGAAGTACGTCCGCCAACCTGGTCTCAGTCATGCCGTACCCTACAGCCATTGCCAGTCGATACAGACGCGGACTATCCGATGCACCGTCGCGGGCACATGCGAGGTTGGTCTCTCCTCAGTTTCTGCGGCAGGTTCAGCACAATGTTCAGGTCCATGCGAACCCACAATATTTCGGGGGAAGAGCCTTCCTACCTGAAACTGCAGATCAAAGTAAAACCTCTTCCATGTTCGGCCAACAGCTGTTTCACAGGTAACTATTTTTTTTGGGGGGGGGGGGGGCGTTGAGTGAGAGCCATGCGCAAGTCGAAATCTTCATTGGTGTTGACGTCGGCAAAAGTGGCCAACACGCGGTAGCAATCGTCCGTACTGGCAAGGAAAAAG
>NZ_JBQSVT010000085.1:0-2981 GCF_052376555.1 Specibacter sp. AOP5-B1-6 | reverse complement strand
CCTTTCCGTGGCCCCATCCCAGACGCTTGAATAAGTCATCCTTTTCGGTCTGACTCTTGGGCCAAGGATGTAGGACCGCTATTTCAACCAGGTCAACGATGGCTTCAGGCTTCGGAATTTCGTTCATGAACCGTTCTGGGGATGTCATATTGCCACGCTATTCCGGAATCTAACGGATGACCAGAGGCCTACTGGCAGCCGATCGAACAAGTGGACAGAAGCTCTCAACACGGCAGTCATATCCCAAAGCGGCAAGGCCACCGCTATTCCGTTGCCGTACTTGCTGATCCGGTGTCCCGTGTAGACATCGGCGAAGTGTCTCGCAAGCCGGTCGTTCACCGGAACGAGTGCAGACGACTTATGAAACATTCGAATCTATGTAGTTCCGCAGGCGCCGCATTCCCGTATACCGTGCCCTAGAAAAAGCCCGGTCATGGGAGGTTACATGGGACATCTCTCGGCCTCGAATTCAGGCGAGTGCTCGACGTTCCCGGCAGGTTCTGATCCCGAGCGTTCAGCGACCATCAAGATCACCAGAAAGTCCCGCAGTCACCCCCGCCGCTGAGGTTTCGACGTTGCCTCCTGTTCGGGTGTTTGTGGGATTTGGATGCATTCATCAACCGCAGCGACGCGTATTGCTACCGCAGCGAGAGGGTATGCAGGCGCGCGTTTCGTGATCTCAGGCTATTGCAGCTGTCGCTTGCCAGACCGAAGATCATCTGCACGACGGTGCTACTGGTGGCGGGTGTGTGACGAAGCGGAAGTAGTCAACACCCATAGAACAGATACCCCAGTTACGCACGGTTTGCGATAGACTGGATGCATTAAGCCCCAGCCCCTCTGCCATCGGCAAGGGCTGGCTTTCTTTAACTCGAAGGGGCCATCCTGGAACCGAAACCGCATCGCACCTACGAGCAACAGCTGGAAATCCTCCTCTCACGCGGCATGCTCATCCCCAGCCACGACTATGCGCTACGAGATCTGCGGAATGTCGGCTATTACCGATTGGCCGCCTACTGGTACCCGTTCCGCGAAATTGACCACGTTGACGCGGACGGGACCGTTGTCCGCTCGGATCTACTAAAACCAGGAACGACATTCGATGACGCCCACGCTTTATGGACGTTTGACCAACAACTACGCCTCATACTGCTGGAGGCGCTGGAACAAATCGAGGTTGCCCTGCGTGTCCGGACGGCTCACTGCATCGGCGCCCAGGATCCTTTCGCTCATCTAAACGCCTCCCACCTGGACACAGCCCGCTGCCTGGCAACCGTTCAAACACCGCAAGGATCAATGACCGCCCATCAATGGTGGGTGGCCCGCTACGAAGAAAAGCTTGCAAGCACCCACGATGACATTCTGCGGTTGTACAGGTCCCGCTGGGAGCTCAAACCCCCTGTATGGGTTGCCGTTGAGCTGCTTGACTTCGGGATGCTCTCTACCTTCTTCAGGCAGTTTCTGACCAAAGCCCAGCAAAGCGAAATCTCCCGGACTTTCGGCATCTCCCAAGGCAGCTTTTTGGTCAACTGGATCAAGGTCCTCAATCACGTCCGCAATATGTGCGCCCACCACGCGCGGGTCTGGAACCAGCCAGTGACATTCCGGCTCCAACGAATACCCACCGGAATGTCACCCCTTCTAGACCCACTCAATAGGCTGACCGGAACGCCGAAGACCCGCATCTACTCAGTGCTGTATCTCTGCGCGTTCCTCCTTGACAGCCTTGGTGACAACAGCGATTGGACGAACAAGGCACAGGCTCTCCTGGCCTCCTTCCCTAACGTTCCCGGACCGACCATCAACGACATCGGCGCACCAGAGAGCTGGCATACTCACGCAATCTGGGACACCCAAATCTGAGAACACCCGGCGGCGAGAATTCACAACACGAGCTTGGGCCCGCTCAAAGCGATGAGGAACCAGACTCGCACTTCATCGCGTCCGGCAGTCATTTTTAGGTTCGCAATTTAACCCCGAGAAATGATCGCATTCCATACCGGAAAGCACGGCAGATAAGCCGCAAATTGCCCCTAAATCACGGAAGTTGATGCTCCAATCGCCCAATAGGAAGTCACCAAACTGCATCTTTGCAATGGCAATTAGCCATCTGGCGGACCGGAAGGAAACCGCGCCCTGAACAACACATGTCGTTGACGCACGACGGCCCGCTATCGACAACCGGTGACATGCCGTCGACCATGCCGATGAACCTGCAAACGGCCACCAAACAGCAGCTCCGGCGCTACGCTGCAGGACCTCATCACGTTTTACTCACGTTACTGAACGAAAACCCACGGCAATCCTTGACATGTCAAAGGGGCCCTGTTGTTCCGCACTCCCCCGGAAACTGGCAGTTTTTGGCGCTCAACGGAGCCTGTTGGCATGAGAGTCCTGAGTTTCTCTTGATCGTGGATTCAATTCCCACCCGGGGCATAAAAAGGCCTCTGACCTGTGGTTTTGCTGTTTCGAACGGGTGCGTCGAGGGGACAAATCACGTTCTACTCATGTTTTTGATTGAAAAGTTGGTCACGTTTTGGGCCTATATAGGGCCTATATAGGGCCTAATCAGATCCCGTTTGTTGTCACGGCTTTCAACCGGCGCGCGGAAAATCATCGGGATTTAGCGGATTTTCCAAGCCAGCCTTGCTTTGGCCGGTGGCTCCTAAGCATTCGCCCTCCGATCGCCGTACTCTTGGCACAGTGAACCGTCGGTTAGCCAAGAACTTCCCTCGGTACTACAAGCAGCCCGGCGCGGAAAATTCAATCTTCTAGGTGTGTGGGTCAGTAGCGTTTTGAAGGGTGGGCTGGTGTCGGCATGAACTTCGGCCGTTTGTGGCCTTTGTGGCGCTGACACTGGCCGGGAGTGTTGAAGAGGGTTGGTGCCCCTGCCACGGCTTGATTCAGGGGCTTGGTGGGGCCTGCGTGCAGCGCAGTGTCCCGCCGCGCCTTCCTGCTATACGGCTGGTTCTGCCCGGTAA
>NZ_JBQSVT010000084.1:0-2985 GCF_052376555.1 Specibacter sp. AOP5-B1-6 | reverse complement strand
GCCAGGAAATAGCCGGCCGCCCGCTTTTCAGGCACCGGGAAATTGCCCGTCGATTCGTGTGCAAGAGTGTCGCCCACAATCCACGCGGTGCCGCTGGCGGCGAGCCCGGCCAGGCCAATGATGGGCCCCACCGGCAGCGGCAGCACCCCGACACCACCCAAGACAGCGAGCAGCAGTCCCAGCGTGGCGGCAATTGCCGCAATCACAATCCCGACGACGTAGGCCGGCTTGGGCCGCACGCGGTACCAGTGATGCGCCTCCGCTCCCGCCACGTCCCCCACTGGGGTGCCTGGCTGCGCGGATCCGTTGATCTGTTCGGCAAGTGCCCGGATGTCGCCGAGTTCGTCCATGGCCTGGGCTGCTGCCATGCGGTCGTCGAGACCGTTCCCGGTCAATTCAGTGACCCGGGCAGACAGGTTGCCGCGAATTTCCTCTTTGAGATCTTGAATCTCCACTGTCATCGGGATGGCGGCAAAGGCGTCATCCAGGTGGCGGTGGATGTTGGAGTAGTCGGGGCCGCTCATGGCATGCCGCCTTTCACGTTCAGGAGCGTGTTGATGATGTTCGCCGTGGCAGTCCAGGTTCGGACATTGTTGTTGTAGACGGCCCGGCCGGCGTCGGTGATGCGGTAGTACTTGCGCCGCCCGCCCTGGGTTTCGTCGCCCCAGCTTGCCTCGACCAGGCCGTCCTTGACGAGCCGGCGATATGTGGCATAAAGGGTGGCTTCCTTAATTTCATACAGGCCGCCGGTTGCGTCCCGGATGGTCTTGTAGATCTCAAAGCCGTAGCGCTCAGCATCCCGCAGGACACCCAGCACGATCGTGTCGGTGTGCCCGCGCAGCAGGTCCGCAGCAAACGGTTCCGGCTGCGGGGGGCTTGTCATTGGGATCTGCACCATGACAACTACTATATCTGATCAAGTACTGTGCACGGAAGAGCTAAACGGCTCCCATTTCGAAATGTGCCTGGAAATTCGCCCGGAAGTATTTTTTGAACTTTGTTTGGACGGAGGCCCGGCAGCTGCTTAGAGTTGTGCCTGCTCCTTGACCTGCTTGCGCAGAATCTTGCCCAGCATGGAGCGGGGCATGTCGGAGATTTGAACAATCCGCACGGGAACCTTGTAGCGGGCCATGCGCTCCTTGCAGTGGTCCCGCAGCGCTGTCTCGTCGAGTGTTGCCCCCGGCTCCAACTGCACGGCCGCAACAACCATTTCCCCGCCACGTTCCGACACCGTGCCAAAGACCGCCGCGTCAACCACGTCCTGGTGCTGGCGCAGGACGGCCTCAACCTCCGACGGCGACACGTTGAAGCCACCGGTAATGACGAGCTCCTTCACCCTGTCGACAATCGTGGTGAAGCCGTCGACGCTGACAGTGACAATGTCTCCCGTGTGCAGCCAGCCGTCCTCAGTGAGTGTCTTGGCCGTTTCCTCAGGGTTGTTCCAGTAGCCCTGAAAAACCTGCGGCCCCTTGATCAGCAACTCACCGCGCTCCCCCTGCGGAACGACCCTAGCGGGATCGTCCATGTCAACAACCCGCATCAGCGTGGACGGAAAAGGCACGCCGATGGTGCCGTTCTGCCGGGTTGGGTGGAACGGGTTGCCAAGAGCCACCGGAGAAGATTCGGTCATGCCGTAGCCTTCGACGAGCAGACCGCCGGAAACGGACTCCCACAGTTCGACTACATGGTCTGGCAGGTTCATGGCACCTGAGATGCAGAACTTGCAGGACCGCAGCGATACGCCCCTTTCCTTGGCGGCCAGGGCTGTGCGTTCATATATCGGCGGCACGGCGCAGTAAACGGTGGCCGGTGATTTTTTCATGGCGGCCAGCACCAGCTCGGCGTCGAACTTGGGAAACAGCACCAGCAAGCCTTGTTTGCGGACGCCGAACGTGAGGTAAAGGGTCATGCCGAAGGCGTGGAACATGGGCAGGACTGCGTACAGCACTTCCTTGCCAAGCTGCGCGCCGTGCATCCAGGCCTCCCCCTGAAGGGCGTTCGAATACAGGTTGAAGTGGGTCAACATGGCCCCCTTGGGATGCCCTGTCGTGCCGGAGGTGTAGCCGATGACTGCCAGGTCGTGGACGTCCGGGCGCAGGTGCCCAGGGTCAATGGTGCCGCTGGAGAGCAGCTTCTTCCACGCCATGGCGCCCGGGGCGGGGCTGCTGAGGGCTGCCCGGCTCTCGCGCAATTTTTTCACCGGAAGGCGCAGCGCCAACCTTTTGACTGCAGGAAATTCCGCCAGCAGGTCGACTGCAACAATGCTGTCTATCCGTACGTCCGCCGGGAATTGCTCGATGGCCGGGACGACCTTGTCCCAGGCAATGACCACCCGGGCCTGATGGTCTTCAAACTGGTGCCGCAACTCCCGTGAGGTGTACAGCGGGTTGTGTTCAACCACGACGGCGCCCAACCGGAGGACCGCGTAAAAGGCCACCACGTGCTGGGGGCAATTGGGCAGGATCAAGGCCACCCGGTCTCCGGCCCGGACACCCAGACGGCGCAGCCCTTCGGCCGCCCGGCCCACCTGCTCCCCCAATTTCCGGTAACTGGTTTGCCGGCCAAAGAACTCCATCGCCGGAGTGTCGCCGGCCTCCTGGACTGAGCGTTCGAACATGGCCACCAGCGACTCAGTGGGCAGCTCAATCTCCGCAGGGACGCCTGGCTGGTAATTCCTGACCCACGGCTGCTGGACGTGATCGCCAAGGACACCCTGCTGGTCATGGTTGTCCAGACCGGAATTTTGCAGGTCCGTGTCCTGCGGCTCATTGTTCGACATGCTTCCATCTTCCCGTCCCAGCCGTCCCGCTGTCTAATGGCTGCCCATCTGCCGGCCCGCAGGCAAGGCTCTGCAGCAATACAACACGGTTCGAACAAGATTCCATGAGAGGTAGACCTCGTGGATCGACATGGGTACGGTGGAACCACCGGCTCCGGCAAGTGTTCGCGGAGTCCGGCAACCATCGAACACAGCACTTTGAGCAA
>NZ_JBQSVT010000083.1:0-3331 GCF_052376555.1 Specibacter sp. AOP5-B1-6 | reverse complement strand
GGGCCACCCCCCCCGGCACAACCGCTCAGCTAGTTAAAGGTGGTCCAGAAGATCGGCCACGGAGTTCATGACCTGGTCCGGGCGGAATGGGTAAGCGTCAATGTCTTCGGGCCGGGTGATGCCGGTGAACACCAGCACAGTGTGCAGCCCGGCTTCCATGCCGGCGATGATGTCGGTGTCCATGCGGTCGCCGATCATCGCCGTCGTTTCCGAGTGTGCCTGGATCCGGTTCATGGCCGAACGGAACATCATCGGGTTTGGCTTGCCCACAATGTAGGGTTCCCGGCCGGTGGCCTTGGTGATCAAGGCGGCAATGGCGCCCGTGGCGGGCAGCGGGCCCTCGGCGGACGGCCCGGTGGCATCTGGATTGGTGGCGATGAACCGGGCCCCGGCGCCAATGAGGCGGATGGCCTTGGTGATGGCCTCAAAGGAGTAGGTGCGGGTTTCGCCCAACACCACATAGTCGGGCTTGTGGTCGGTGAGGATGAAGCCCGCCTCGTGCAGCGCCGTCGTCAATCCAGCCTCGCCAATGACGTAGGCGCGTCCGTGCGGCATCTGAGCCTTGAGGAACTGGGCGGTGGCCAGGGCCGAGGTCCACAAATTTTCCTCCGGCACCTCCAACCCGGAAGCCTTCAGGCGGGCAGCAAGGTCGCGCGGGGTGTAGATGGAGTTGTTGGTCAGCACCAGGAATCGCCTGGAGGTGTCCACCCACCGCTGGATCAAGTCTGCGGCGCCGGGGACGGCCTTGTTTTCGTGGACCAGAACGCCGTCCATGTCTGTGAGCCAGCATTCGATGTCTCCGGGCTGGCGTGATTGCACGTTGCTCATGGTTCCTCCTGGTGGGGCAAAGGTGTTGCACCCCAGTCTGTCAGATGCCTCCGCAGGTCCGGGAATGCCGCGGTGTCCGAACGGCTAAAGTTAACCGGTGAGCAATTCCAACAACCCTTCCCCCGCGCCGGACGCGAACACCCCCGCCGAGACGCCCGAATACCCCGAGCTGCACCATGAAGTGGGCGTCGGCCCGTGGGCGGGCGAGCTGCCGGAAGGCGACCATTGGGATCCCGAGCTGCTGGCCGAGGGCGACCGCCGCAACGTCCTGGACGAGTACCGGTACTGGAGCATGGACGCCATCGTTGCCGAGTTGGACACCCGCCGGCACGACTTCCATGTCGCCATTGAAAACTGGCAGCACGACATGAACATTGGCACCGTGGTGCGCACCGCCAACGCCTTCCTCGCCAAAGAGGTGCACATCATCGGCCGACGGCGGTGGAACAAGCGCGGAGCCATGGTCACCGACCGCTACCAGCACGTCCGCCACCACCCCACAGTTGAGGACTTCGTCGCCTGGGCGGAGCATGAAGGTTTGGCTGTCATCGGCATCGACATCTTTCCGGACTCGGAAAAGCTGGAAACGTATGAACTGCCCCGCAACTGCGTCTTCGTGTTTGGCCAGGAAGGCCCCGGGCTCAGTGACGAGGTGCATGCCGCGGCGCAAACCACGCTATCCATTGAACAATTCGGCTCCACCCGTTCCATCAACGCCGCGTCTGCTGCGGGCATCGCCATGCACGCCTGGATCCGCCGGCACGTGTTCAACCAAAGCGTGGGGGGTTAGACGCGCCGCCCCCGGTTCGAGTTTGCACTTATTGGACCAATAACACCGGGATACCGCTTTCCTCGTCCAATAAGTGCAAACTCGATCCTGAAAGTCCAAAAGCTGGGCGGAAACTTCATCTTCTTCGAGACTTTGGGTGCACTGGCTAAGATGGAGGAAGCCATGCGGGAGCTGGCCTGTTGCCAGACTCTTAGTACCGTTCAGCCCAGAGGAGCTTTTAATGCCCATCGCAACACCGGACAAGTATGCCGAAATGATCGACCGCGCCAAGGCTGGCGGATTCGCCTACCCCGCGGTCAACGTGACATCCTCACAGACTCTCAACGCAACCCTCCAGGGCTTTGCCGATGCCGGAACTGACGGCATCATCCAGGTTTCCACCGGCGGCGGCGCCTACTGGTCCGGCGCAGGCGTGAAGGACATGGTTGCCGGCTCCCTGGGCTTCGCAGCATTCGCCCGCGAAGTTGCCAAGAACTACCCCATCAACGTGGCCCTGCACACCGACCACTGCCCCAAGGACAAGCTGGACGGCTTTGTGCTGCCGTTGCTGGCTGCCTCCGAAGCAGAGGTCAAGGCCGGCCGCGACCCGATCTTCAACTCGCACATGTGGGACGGCTCAGCTGAAACCCTCGAGGACAACCTGCGCATCGGCCGCGAACTGCTGGCCCGCACGCACGCAGCAAAGATGATCCTTGAAGTTGAAATTGGTGCTGTCGGCGGCGAGGAAGACGGCGTTGAAAACGCCATCAACGACAAGCTGTACTCCACCATCGAAGACGGCCTGGCCACTGTTGCAGCGCTGGGCTCCGGCGAAAACGGCCGCTACATCACGGCACTGACCTTCGGCAACGTGCACGGCGTGTACAAGGCCGGGAACGTCAAGCTGCGCCCGGAAATCCTGAAGGAAATCCAGGCCGCCGTTGGCGCCAAGCTCGGCAAGGAAAACCCGTTCGACCTGGTCTTCCATGGCGGTTCAGGCTCCTCCGACCAGGAAATTTCCGATGCTGTTTCCTACGGCGTCATCAAGATGAACATCGACACCGACACCCAGTACGCCTACACGCGTCCGGTGGTCGACCACATGTTCACCAACTACAACGGAGTCCTGAAGGTTGACGGCGACGTTGGCAACAAGAAGACCTACGACCCCCGCGTCTGGGGCGCCTCGGCCGAAAAGGGCCTGGCGGCACGCGTCGTTGAGGCTGCCTCGCAGCTCGGCTCCGCAGGCAAGACGTTCAAGTAGCATGAGCGACGAATTCCGCAAGAACCTCCTCGGCCCGGAGCCCACGCTGCTCCCGGCCGAGGTGGATGTCCAGGCCCGGTTGGATGCAGGGGATGAGGCAGTTGATTTGGCTGCCGCGAACCCGACGTCCTCGCTCCTGTGGGCCATCCTGGCGGACGAGGCGTATGCGGAGGGCCGGACCATCGAGTCCTACGCCTACGCACGCACCGGCTACCACCGCGGCCTGGATTCGCTGCGCCGCAATGGCTGGCGCGGCACGGGTCCGGTCCCTTATTCGCACGAGGGCAACCGCGGATTCCTGCGCGCGCTCTACGCGCTGGGCCGGGCGGCAGGCGCCATCGGTGAAGCTGACGAGGCTGCACGGATTTCCACGTTCCTGAACGACTCTGATCCGCTGGCAACAGCCGCGATCGAAGCCGCGCTCTAAGGCTTTCCACAAAAAGGACGGCGTTTTGGGGTTATGCGGGGGG
>NZ_JBQSVT010000082.1:0-3401 GCF_052376555.1 Specibacter sp. AOP5-B1-6 | reverse complement strand
GAACGAGGGAGTCGCCCCGAGCGCGGTAACAATGGTCGAGCGGATCCCGCGGATCCCGATGGTCGGGTCAGGAATGTAAATGATCTGATGCCGGGAAGGTTCCAGATGGGCCAGCGCAGCGCGGGCAGCAACGGTTTTCCCGGCACCGACTTCCCCGGCGATCACACCCATGCGACGCTGCTCGATGCACCAGGATATGCGGGCGACGGCTTCACGGTGTCCGGTATGTTGATTCAAGGCAGCCGGCGGGATGTCACGGCCAAAAGGCATGCGGGTAAAACCAAAATAGGATTGCAGGGTATCGATCTGGCTCAACGGGATTCCTCCTTGATGGTGGGCTGTACCTGGTTGCCGGTGGTGGTTTGGTCGTGGAGGTCAGCGAAGCTGATCGGCGCCCCGGTCAATGACTGGCGGTGGCGGGTAGCGACCAAGTCCAGGTAGTTGATGCCTGTGCTGATGTTGGTCGCAGTGTCGTTGTCCTTGACCGCGTTGGTGACTTTGGTATGCACGTGTCGACCAATATCTATCGGCTTCGCGATTCCTGCCGGGACACCTTGGCGGTTGTTGACCGTGATGAGCCCGTCAAGGTCGAAAGGGTCATAAACCAGCTCAACCTTCGTGCCGGCCAGCAACGGGTCGACTTCGTAAATATTCGAATGCAGGGACACCGTCCCGGTCTTGCCCACGGTGCGAACATCTGACCACAGAAACGCCTGCCGGATGACTTCCAAGGGTTTACTCACCGGGGAGCGGTGTTCCCAAGACGCTTCCCACCGTGCCAACGGGGTTTGCCCGGTACTGGAGTGCACGCTGTGGTGGTAAACCATGTTCACCCACGCAGTAAACAAGGTATTCAACTCATCCAACGAACTGATCTGGGAGCCTGCTTCCGGTTCGGTGCCGGGCAGCATGGGCGTGTCGGTCACGGTGATCTCGCCCAGGAATTGGCTCGTGACCGTGTTAAAGAACCGTTCGATCTTGCCTCTGCCCTGGGGTCGGTACGGGGCCGAGTGCACCAACCGGATCCCGAGTTTCGCACACGTCCTCGCCAACGATTTATCACTCATCGCTGCCCCATTATCCAGATATGCCACTTCGGGGATTCCGTGGGTTTCCAGGGCCGGGCGCAGCACTGCTGAGAGGCGGATGGCGTCCTCGGCGTAGGCCCAGCGGGCGGCGGTGACCATGCGGGAATGATCATCCAGGAACGCGAACAGATACGTTTTCCGGGCCCCAATCCGGGGCCCGTGTAAAGCGTCACCGACCCAGATCTCGTTACTGTGATTGGTCTCGAAGCGGCCGGTGGCTACCGGGCGGGCACCGGTGGAAATGTTCTTCGCTCTAAAGTGGCGCAGCAGTGTTGTCTCTGAGGGTGCCTGTCCGAGGGTTTCGGTGATGATCCGTTTGATCTGGGCTGAGGTGCGGTTCGGCTTCTCACGCTTGAGCGATTCAGCCAGGGTCAGCACGGTCGGATCAGTACCGATAGTGGTGGAGCGTTCTTCGGGTTTGAGCCCGTCGAAGCCGTGTCGGTGCCAGGCTTTGATCCAGCGGTCAAGGGTCTCCCTGGAATAGCGGCGGGTTCCACCGAACGGCCAGGGGTGATCCACTGCCGCCAACGCCCGTACCAACGGCCCGCGCTGGCGGGTACTCAACGACGGATCTGCCACGCCTCGGATCACTTGATATCGGAACAACGCAATATTGTCCCGGTGTTCCTTACGCATCAGCGGTGTGCTGGCCCGCGGAGCCGCGCTGGCCGGTAGCGGCGAGACCACGGCAGGGAACTGCTGCTCCAGTGCGGGGGCCCGTGGCGGGGCAGGGTCAAGTTCGTGGGGCAGGTGGGCTGGAGCATGCGTCATCGAAAAGGGTCCTTCCAGTGGGGTGAAAACAAGGGACCATGCCAACTGCGGGAAGCAGAAATGGCAGGTGAACCCCACCTTCGCCCATTTACCGCACTAGCGGCAGGGTGGGCTGGTGTTGCACGCATCGGGCCATCCGACCCGGCTGAAGAACCATGGCCCATGAGCAAGCAAGGCAGCAACATGCCACGTCATCATGACGACCGGGGCGGCACTAACTCCATGGTGGTGGGCGTCGGTCAACACCCGGGCATGAGCGATCAGCATGCCTAACGCATGAGCAGCAGCGGTCGGTGACGGGGACGGCCAGTACCCCAACGCCTCCGCTGTTCCCCGGTGCACTCGAGCAGCGAATGCTGCCACGATCGCCGGAGCATTCGCCCTGAAGTCCCGCAGCCAATCCCGCACCGTGCTCTGGGGCCGATCAAGCCTGGCAGCGATCTTCCGATGGCCCAGGCCCGCGGCAGCACTGAGTTCCACGGCGTCGGCGATCACTTCGGCATGATCGGCACGGCGGCAAGCAAACTCAGCCGGCAACAAGATATGGGTGGCACCACAGCTACAACACCGCCCCCTGCGCGGGATAAACCGTCGATTCATCACCGGGACCCCGCAACGGATCACACGCTCCACCCCAAAACCCCAAGGCCGCAGCCGCCCACGGCACGCCGGGCACATAAGCTCACGGTCAAAGAGCTGGGATTCGACAGCGGCAGGATCGTGGCTTACCGTAAGCAACAGCGCGACTCTTTTCGCGTTAGAACGACCTGGTGCGGCTTCGAAACTGGCACCGGGTCGTTCGTCTTTTAAGATCAGGAACAAAATCCCAGATCAAGGGCTCATCGTCAGCCTGACGCCGCCAACGAAGAACGTCAAGAGGTCAACAAGGAAACCCGACTCACCACGCCACATCGTCAGACAACCCGACTACCCGCGGTCATCCAATGCGACGCGCAACACCGAGTGTCAAAAGCCCCCGCACTATTGGAGGCAGTCTGGTTGTCCAGGGAAGCAATGACCTTCTCTCCGGGTGGCGAGTAGGCCGTAACCTCCAGGGGCTTTTGGGTACTAGAGGCTAGAAACTGTCAGGCGGGGTTCACTCTCCTGGCCTGCTGCTCGGAAACAGTGGGCAGAACAGCGTGATTTCAGCGTCAGCTCACCGGAGATTGCTAGCCCAAGATGCTGTTGGACCTCATGGCATAGATATTCGGTTGAACACGCTCGAACCCCTCGTGGACAAGGCCGGAGGTGTCGTAGTTGTCGGGAACAAGCACAGCTGCAACAAGACCTTCCACGACTATTCGGACCAGTTCGGCGCCCGAATCTGCGCCATTCCAACAGCCCGTAGTCCATTCAGACGGTTGCTGATCTGGATAAACGGTCAGACAGGTTGCGGTTGCGTCCGCGGTTTGTCCTACGAAATACCGGATCCCGTCATGTGTAGCCAAAAGCCTGGTCGTGGACTCTTCGGATGAGAAGGGTGGAACCCCAGTGGGGATGGCGTCGGACGGCGTTGCGTCGCGGTCGAGCGCGCTGATTACC
>NZ_JBQSVT010000081.1:0-3542 GCF_052376555.1 Specibacter sp. AOP5-B1-6 | reverse complement strand
TTTTTATGTGTTGTCCGGCGGTGTCCTACTCTCCCACATCCTCACGAATGCAGTACCATCGGCGCTGTGGGTCTTAGCTTCCGGGTTCGGAATGGGACCGGGCGTTTCCCCCACGCTATGACCACCGTAACTCGTTCCCCAAACCAAAGGTGTTTCTTGGTTGGGTGGCTTGTTGGGTGTCCTTGTTATGGAACAACTTCTATTTTATTATACAAGACATTTACATTCCCTGAGTACCAATCATGGTTGCCCATGAATTAGTCCACCGGGGGTGGTGTCTTGTTTTGTTTCCGTGCAACAAACGGGTGGGTTTGTTGGTTGGGAACCACATAGTGAACGCGAGCATGCTTTTGTAAAGGTGTGTGTGGTGTAAGTTATCGGCCTATTAGTACCGGTCAGCTTCACGAGTCTTTAGTCCTCGCTTCCACGTCCGGCCTATCAACCCAGTGGTCTAGCTGGGGGCCTCTCACACATAACTGTGTATGGAAATCTCATCTTGAAGCGGGCTTCCCGCTTAGATGCTTTCAGCGGTTATCCCATCCGAACGTAGCTAATCAGCGATGCACTTGGCAGTACAACTGACACACCAGAGGTTCGTCCGTCCCGGTCCTCTCGTACTAAGGACAGCCCTTCTCAAATTTCCTGCGCGCGCAGCGGATAGGGACCGAACTGTCTCACGACGTTCTAAACCCAGCTCGCGTACCGCTTTAATGGGCGAACAGCCCAACCCTTGGGACCTACTCCAGCCCCAGGATGCGACGAGCCGACATCGAGGTGCCAAACCATGCCGTCGA
The DNA here is from genome assembly GCF_052376555.1 of Specibacter sp. AOP5-B1-6. NCBI lineage: Bacteria > Bacillati > Actinomycetota > Actinomycetes > Micrococcales > Micrococcaceae > Specibacter > Specibacter sp. AOP5-B1-6. Next base: position 2,748 of record NZ_JBQSVT010000081.1, on the reverse strand, counting down.
TATGGACTCTTGGGCAAGATCAGCCTGTTATCCCCGAGGTACCTTTTATCCGTTGAGCGACGGCCATTCCACAATGTGCCGCCGGATCACTAGTCCCGACTTTCGTCCCTGCTCGAGGTGTCCCTCTCACAGTCAAGCTCCCTTGTGCACTTACACTCGATACCTGATTGCCAACCAGGCTGAGGGAACCTTTGGGCGCCTCCGTTACTTTTTAGGAGGCAACCGCCCCAGTTAAACTACCCATCAGGCACTGTCCCTGACCCGGATTACGGGCCGAAGTTAGATGTCCAAAGTGACCAGAGTGGTATTTCAACGATGACTCCACCGCAACTAGCGTTGCAGTTTCACAGTCTCCCACCTATCCTACACAAGCCACTCCGAACACCAATACCAAACTATAGTAAAGGTCTCGGGGTCTTTCCGTCCTGCTGCGCGTAACGAGCATCTTTACTCGTACTGCAATTTCGCCGAGTTTATGGTTGAGACAGCGGGGAAGTCGTTACTCCATTCGTGCAGGTCGGAACTTACCCGACAAGGAATTTCGCTACCTTAGGATGGTTATAGTTACCACCGCCGTTTACTGGGGCTTAAATTCTCAGCTTCGCTCCGAAGAGCTAACCGGTCCTCTTAACCTTCCAGCACCGGGCAGGAGTCAGTCCGTATACATCGTCTTGCGACTTCGCACGGACCTGTGTTTTTAGTAAACAGTCGCTTCCCCCTGGTCTCTGCGGCCCACACCCGCTCATGAAGAGTAAATCTTCTTCACGGGGCAGGCCCCCCTTCTCCCGAAGTTACGGGGGCATTTTGCCGAGTTCCTTAACCATAATTCTCTCGATCGCCTTAGTATTCTCTACCTGATCACCTGTGTCGGTTTGGGGTACGGGCAGTTAGAACCTCACGTCGATGCTTTTCTAGGCAGCATAGGATCACCGAATTCCCCCATGCGGGGGTCCCATCAGATCTCAGAATCGTCATTGAAGACAACACAACGGATTTGCCTATCGTGTTTCCTACGTCCTTAGACCGGGACTACCATCGCCCGGCTCGGCTACCTTCCTGCGTCACACCTGTTAATACGTTTACCTCCCCGGTTCAGGTCCCACGCTCCCCACACACCCTGACCCCGAAGGGTACTCAGTGGTGGTTTGGGTGGTTAGTATCACCGGTTCAATATTGGCGGTTCTTCACCGGTACGGGAATATCAACCCGTTGTCCATCGACTACGCCTGTCGGCCTCGCCTTAGGTCCCGACTTACCCAGGGCAGATTAGCTTGACCCTGGAACCCTTGATCATTCGGCGGACGGGTTTCTCACCCGTCTTTCGCTACTCATGCCTGCATTCTCACTCGTGTAGGCTCCACCGCTAGTTCACACTGCGACTTCAATGCCCACACGACGCTCCCCTACCACTCCAAACCCCTGAACCAAAGCAAGCTTTGGTTTGGGTAGTGTTTGAAATCCACAACTTCGGCGGTGTACTTGAGCCCCGCTACATTGTCGGCGCGGGATCACTTGACCAGTGAGCTATTACGCACTCTTTTAAGGATGGCTGCTTCTAAGCCAACCTCCTGGTTGTCTAAGCAATCCCACATCCTTTCCCACTTAGCACACGCTTAGGGGCCTTAGTTGGTGGTCTGGGCTGTTTCCCTCTCGACTATGAAGCTTATCCCCCACAGTCTCACTGCTACGCTCTGACTTACCGGCATTCGGAGTTTGGCTGACGTCAGTAACCTTGTAGGGCCCATTAGCCATCCAGTAGCTCTACCTCCAGTAAGAAACACGCAACGCTGCACCTAAATGCATTTCGGGGAGAACCAGCTATCACGAAGTTTGATTGGCCTTTCACCCCTACCCACAGCTCATCCCCTCCATTTTCAACTGAAGTGGGTTCGGTCCTCCACGCGCTCTTACACGCGCTTCAACCTGGCCATGGGTAGATCACTTCGCTTCGGGTCTAGATCACGCCACTAAACTCGCCCTATTCAGACTCGCTTTCGCTACGGCTTCCCCACACGGGTTAACCTCGCGACGTAACACTAACTCGCAGGCTCATTCTTCAAAAGGCACGCCATCACCACAACAACCACCCCCGCAAGGGGGCGCGGTGGCTCTGACGGATTGTAAGCACACGGTTTCAGGTACTATTTCACTCCCCTCCCGGGGTACTTTTCACCTTTCCCTCACGGTACTTGTCCGCTATCGGTCATTAGGTAGTATTTAGGCTTATCAGGTGGTCCTGACAGATTCACACGGGATTTCTCGGGCCCCGTGCTACTTGGGATACTCACCAGGGAGTGCACTGCATTTCAGTTACGGGACTCTCACCCTCTACGGTCGGCCATTCAAAACCGTTCACCTATACATGCACCATTCCCCTCTCTGGTCCGGCAGAACCAAAACGGTAAATCCCACAACCCCGCACCATGCAACGCCCGCCGGCTATCACACATGACACGGTTTAGCCTGATCCGCGTTCGCTCGCCACTACTAACGGAATCACTATTGTTTTCTCTTCCTGTGGGTACTGAGATGTTTCACTTCCCCACGTTCCCTCCACACATCCTATATATTCAGATGCGGGTCACCACCTCACCTCGCGGCGGGTAGCGGGGTTCCCCCATTCGGACACCCTCGGATCAAAGTTTGGTTATCAACTCCCCGAGGCTTATCGCAGATTCCTACGTCCTTCTTCGGCTCCTAATGCCAAGGCATCCACCGTGCGCCCTTAAAAACTTGACCACACACATG
>NZ_JBQSVT010000080.1:0-3887 GCF_052376555.1 Specibacter sp. AOP5-B1-6 | reverse complement strand
CCTGATCGAACGTGGCCTCACACCCCTCATCTTTGAAAACGGTGCGGAAGTGGGTGCGGCCGTTCGCAAGTGGGGGCACATCCGACTCTTCTCTTCGTGGCAGCACAACATTGATCCGGCGTCGCGGCGCCTGCTCGAAGCCACCGGATGGACCGAACCCCGTCTGACATCCCTGCCCTACGGTGCTGAGCTCGTGGATAAGTATTTGGCGCCTTTGGCAGCCATCCCCGCTGTTCAGGCGGCGCTCCGCCTTTCCTCCACCGTGACGGCCGTGAGCCGGGTGGGCATGGACAAAACCCACTCCCGCGGCCGGGATGAGCAGCCTTTCCTGGTTCGGGTGGAATCCGCGGACGGGGTGGTGGTCGATCACCACGTGCGCGCCGTCGTCGACACCTCCGGCACGTGGGCGCAGCCCAACCCCCTTGGCCAGGCCGGCCTGCCTGCACCTGGCGAGAGCGAAGCCGTCGCGGCCGGGCTCATTGCCGAACCCCTGCCGGATGTCACCGGTGCTGACCGGGCCAGATTTGCCGGCAGGCATGTGCTGGTCATTGGTGCCGGCCACTCAGCCGCCAACACCCTCATTGCCCTGGGCCAGTTGGCCAAGAACGAACCGGGCACCCGGATCAGTTGGGCAGTCCGCGGCGCCGATGCCTCGCGTCTTTACGGCGGCGGAGACCTCGACGGCCTGCCGGCCCGGGGCCAGCTCGGCACCCGCCTGCGCGGCCTGGTCGAAGACGGATACGTCGAACTGCACACCTCCTTCACCGCCACCTCATTCGCAGTTGGCGATGGCTTGGCCGTCACCGGCTCCACCCCCAACGGGAACCTGACCCTGAATGTGGACGTGCTGATCCCCGCCACGGGATTCCGCCCCGATCTGGACATCCTGCGGGAAATCCGTCTGGAACTGGACCCCATTGTGGAGGCGCCACGGGATTTGGGGCCGATGATCGATCCCGAATTCCATTCCTGTGGGACGGTCCCGGCCCACGGAGCTGCAGTCCTGGCCCACCCGGACAAGGACTTCTACATTGCCGGGATGAAGTCCTACGGCCGCGCCCCCACTTTCCTGCTCGCCACCGGGTACGAACAGGTTCGCTCCATCGCCGCCGCCCTGGCCGGCGACCAAGCTGCTGCCAACCAAGCCCACCTCGAACTGCCAGAGACAGGCGTCTGCTCCACCGACCTTGGTGGCAGCTGCGATCTCCCGCCAGCAAACGGCACGGAACTAGACGAGGCGGCAGATTCCTGCTGCGGCGCTCCCGCCGAGGACACTGCATCTGCGGAGGAAGCACCAGCCGCTTGCTGCGCCGCACCGGAACCAGTTCTCCTTGGAATCCCCACCGGATTGGCCCACGGCCGCTCCGCCGCCAGCACCGACTAAGTTGACGCCGCCCCGACCTGCCCCAATCATGTAGGGTCGGGTGAAACAGGCCACAGGGGGAAAAGTGAATCATGTACCGGTTCGGCTCGCCACGGCATTGATGATCACGGCTTGTCTGTTGACAGGATGCTCGGGGCAGACAGGGATCAAGGCACTCGACCGTGACGCCACACCCGAAGATGCCTTGCCTGCATTCGTCACGGTCCCCGATCCTGCCAATCGTGACACCGCGCGGCTCCTGGCAACCCGCGATGGGGTCCGCTATTTCATTGCGGAAAGCGATGACTCCAAGACAGCTTGCCTCGCAGTAGTTCCGCCGGGCGACTCCCCCGGCTGGCATTCGGGATGCGGCCAAAATACCGGCCCTGGCAAGATTTTGGAGTTGCAAGGAGCGGGCGGGGCAACGGCATCACTCCTGGCGGATGATTCCGATCTGGGAAAACTGGAATCTGGGTGGACCCAGCTCACGGACAACATTCTCGTGCCAAATCCGTAGTCATGGTGGTGCGATCCAAGATGGTGCCACGACCTGTGGTCCCTTAAGGAAAATCGCACACCCCGAGGGGTCCGGCCAACGTGTCAATATCGGTCCTTTTCGCTCTCGTCACCTTTGCTGCACAGCGGCCCGCAACGCTGCCTCGACGGGGGCAGTGCCGTCTTCCGTTGCCAAGGCTGCCGCGAGCTGACGTGCATGTGCGGCGTAGGCCGGTGTCGCAATGGCCTGCGTGATCGCGATAGCCAGCCGTTCGGCGCTGAGTGCCTTGTAGGGAACCGGTTTCGGACCGGCGCCGAGGGCCGTGATCCGCGCGGCCCAGAACGGTTGGTCCGTATAAATCGGCACGCTCACCGTCGGCACACCCGCACGCAACCCTGCCGCGGAGGTCCCCGCTCCCGCATGGTGGACCACCGCGGCCATCTGCGGGAACAGCCAATCGTGCGGCACGGCTCCGATGCTGAGAGCCTCGGGCCCGGAGACGCCCTGGACGCCTTGAAGTACCGCGCGCACCCCTGCACGGCGCGCAACGTCGAGCATGAAGTCGGCGTCCAGGGCCGCGCTGCTGCCGAAGCCGATAAAGACCGGGGGCGGACCGTCCGCGAGAAATTCGACCAGTTCCGCGGGCGGCTGCCAGCCCGGCTCGCCATCCGGCCACCAGTAGCCCGTCATGGTGAGTCCCGATCGCCAGTCCGCCGGACGCGGAAATACTGTGGGGCTAATGCCGTGGAGAACGGGACTGTTGGCTTTTCTTCGGGTGCGGTCGGATGCGGACCGGGCCCTTTCAGGCAGGCCAAGCACCTGTCGAATGCGGGCGCTCGGAGCGTCGTAGGGCGCCTTCCCGGCGGATATCAAGGACCCGAGCAGCTTGTTGCCGACCGGGCCCAGGCTGCGGGCTGATCCCAGAACCACGGGCGGGTACGCAGCACTGGGTTCGGTCGGCTGCAGGTGGGCGCCAAGGACGGGGATGCCAAGGGCCTCGGCCACGTCGTACGCGTACGGGGAGATCGCATTGGCCATGATCACGTCGGCACCAGCTTCAGCCGCGGCCAGCGTGCCGGTCGCGGCCAGCTCCATGTAGTCGCCGAGCTCGCTCATGTACCGGCGCAGATCCGCTCCTGTCGGCTTCTTCCCCGGCGCGGCTGGGCTGACCAAATGGCTCATGTCGCCGGGCAGTTCACGGTATTCGCACCCGGCCGCGGTGACCAGCGATGAATAGGCGGCATTCGCCCCAATCGCGACGTCCAGGCCCATGGCTTGAAGCCTGCTGCCGAGCCCGGCCATCGGGGCGACATCTCCCCGCGTCCCTGGCGTAATCATGAGTACTCGCATGCCATTCCTCATTCCAGTAAATTGCGATCACTGTTCGCAATTTAGAATATAGTGAAATGGATGCAGATCATAACCAAGGCGCTCGGACGAAAGTTGGAACAGGCATGCCGTCCCATGACCCCATTGACCTCTGGCGGCGGCCGGAGCGTTCCGGCGTCGGCCCGAAACCGGAGCACTCACGGGCGGGGATTGCCGCGGTGGCGATCGAGATCGCCGACCGGGACGGCCTGGCGGCGGTATCCATCCGCGGTGTGGCTGCCGGCCTCGGTGCTGGGGCGGCCTCCCTGTACAGGTACCTGAAATCGCACGCCGAGCTCATCGAACTCATGATTGACACTGTCAGTGGGGAATACGACCTTGCTCCCTCCCATGAACCGCCTCCGGTCCAACTGCTGAATCTGGCACGGCAGGGCCGGTCCATCATGCATCGGCACCCGTGGCTTGCACCGCTGCTGCTGACCCGCCCGTCAATGGGACCCAACGCTCTTGGATATCTGGAGCGTGCCCTCTCCGCGCTGGAGACGGTGGACTTGCCCGGTCCCGCCAAACTGCAGGCCGTGGCCATGATGACCGCCATCGCATCCGCCTTCGTCCAAAATGAGCTCGCAGCAGCCGGCGACTCCGCGGCGGACCCCGACGGGGCAATGGCGCGCCCGCTGTATCTCGCCGACGCAGCCC
>NZ_JBQSVT010000079.1:0-4624 GCF_052376555.1 Specibacter sp. AOP5-B1-6 | reverse complement strand
TACGGCGAACTTTCAGCACGCCACAAAGCCCTCGAAATCCAAGTCGAGATCTGGGATGACAGAGAAGCACTTATCAACGAACGCAAACGCCTTAGAGCAGACCTCGCGCGACTTCGCCAAGAGGTCTACCAAGAAGTCCGCGATTCGGTGAACAGCAAGCTAATCGAGCTAAATGCAGTAGTTACGCCTGACCTGCAAGCACCCATTTTGGACTTCAAAGAAGACGGCACCAACTACACGTTCGGTAGCCCTGACGACGAAGGCTCCGGCGTTGCCGACAAAGACCTTTCCTTGTTCGACCTCGCGATTCTTAACCTCACACCGTTGCCGGTCATCATCCATGACTCGGTTCTGTTCAACAACGTCGAGAAAGACGTCGTTGGCCGGTTGTTAAGTCTGTACAAGCAGTCAAGTAAACAGGTGTTTATCGCATTTGACCGTGAACAAGATTACGAAGGAACTCCAGTCGAGGAGATCGTTCAGGCAACCAGTGTGATCACACTTGGTCCCGAAGGCAAGGCACTCTACGGCAGGCAGTGGAACAAGAAGACCGACGAGCAAGAGCTGGAGGAGCATTGAAGAAGATCAGCTACAACCCGCTCTGGAAGCAACTAGTCGACCGCGGCTGGAAGAAACAAGACCTCCAGCATGAAGCTGGAATCAGCACCGGAACCGTAGCCAAACTTGGACGCAACGAAAACGTCACAACCGCCGTACTAGTGAAAGTCTCCGTCGCCTTGGACTGCAGCTTGAGCGATATCGCTGAAATCATCACCGAGTTAGAGAAGGAAACCGATGTCAAAACTTACTGAAGAAGACGTCAAGCAGCGTTTGCATACTCAAAGGGCGAAATAACAGTCCACTGTCCGTTCTTGCTCTGCCCGGATAATTGTCGCCGTCAAAACCACCCGTCAAACGACGCGTCTTCGTTTCCGTCCGTGCAACAATATCCCCATGGCCACCCGACTCTACGATCTCTCGTCCACCTGGACATTCCCGAACACCCGCCAAGAAGTCTGGGACGTCATAGCCGATCCAAATATGGCTTGGCCAGATTGGTGGCTAGGCTGCACGTTGGCAAAACCCCTGGACCGGGCACCCCACACGGGTGGGTCAGCCGCGGACACCCTTCTCGCAACAACCGCCACGCTGAATTTCAAGGCGTCGCTCGGATACACACTGTCCGTCTCCTACCACCCAACCCTCGTCGATAGCCCGAATGAAATCATCTTCGATGCCGGCGGTGACTTGGAAGGTGAAGGCCGCGTCATCCTCTCCAACACCAGCAGCGGCCAGACCCAAATGGACATTGAGTGGCGCGTACGGCCCACGAGCCGATGGATGGCATTCCTCAGCCCCGTAGCAAGTCCGGCATTCACCTACGCCCATGCTGCCCTGATGCGACGGGGCGAGCAGGGCCTCAAAGACTACTTGGCACGAAAGACCGGCCAGAAATAGCCAGCAATGTCAGCCTCAGCTATGGTCACCCGCGGCGGACAGACTTAGCATGAATTAGACAGCGGATCACCGCAACCGCTGAAGCAACCCGATGGGTTCCAGACATGAAAGACCGCCAGCAACACCAAAAGAGCTACCTCGCCACGGCTTGCAATCTGACCACGCAGCAGTCCGTCGGCAGGGTAACGGCCACATCGTGAATGACCGGAAGATCCGCCACGAAGCCCGAGACGCCAACCGTCAGCTCGAACTGGGCGACCACCCTGACCTGAACAGCATCAAGTCCTGGCTCGAGGCCAGGCGCGGTCGGCCCATCACCATCATTGAGCTGCCGACCCTGCACGGTAATGATCTCTGCGGATTGTTCGTTTCCTACGAACATCTCGACGTCGTCGTCCATGCCCCACCTCGCTCAACCTGGCACCAACAGCAGATCATCCTGCACGAATTCGCCCACATGATCCTGAACCACCAGCTCACCGCCACATCGCTGGACCTCGTGCAGCTACCTGGTTTCCCAGAAACCCCGTTGAAGGTGCTCGGCCGCACCAGCTTTGACGACGAGGCCGAAGCAGCCGCGGAATACTTAGCTGACCTCCTCACGGCCCGCATCCACCCTCATATCCAGGACACACCAGATGACCCATCCGGCTTCAACAAGGTCTTTGGGTAATGGACTACGTGCCGGCCGCAATGCTGTGGCTGCTAACCATCGTCAGGATCCCGACAGCCTCAGATAAAGAACGCGCCTCCGTCCTGCGCGCCACATTCTTCGCCGCCATAGCCTGCACCTTGTTCATTCCCGCCGTCTACACCGCAGCTGATCCGGTCTTTGGCGGCCACAATCGAGTGGGCCTGCTTCTGGTCGTGACAGTCATGGCCGGATTTTGGCAATTCCACACCGCCACTATCCTGGCCACCTTTAGTGATGAAGCACGACGGCGGCGCCACCTCATGCGCGGACGGCTAGCTGCCGTGGTGGCTGGCACATGCGTCGTTACAGGGTTTTCCGTAAGCCATGTCGAGGTCACCAACCAGAATCTGCCGCTGGCCTATGGCGATCAACCCGGGATGCAATTGTTCCTCTGGATGGGATCCGCATTCATCATCTGGGTATGCGCCGATGTCGCCCTGAACTGTCTGCGATTCCTGCCCAATATGCGCAGCGGATCTTTCAAATCTGGGGTGGGATGTTTCGCGGCCGGGTGTATCTTCATGGCCCTGGCCTTGGGCAACCGGCTGGCACTTGGACTGCTTGAGGAATCCCCATCCCGAATCAGTCCCCTTGTAGGTAGCCTCAACTGGTTTTTCCCTATCCTTGAAACCCTGGCTGTGCTCCTGGTCAGCGTCGGCCTCATGCTTCCCAGATTTCGAGATTCCAGACAACAACTGCGGCGCAGTATCCGCTCACGCTGGCTCATGGTTCTGTTGACACCAGTCTGGCGCCGCAGCAGCCACGAGCGAAAATATCTGCTCCGCAACCGGTGGACTCCCCTACTGGATCCCGTCGCCACTCGCCCGGACGCGCACCTCCACCGCCGGGTCATAGAGATTCGCGACTGCCAACTGCGCGGAATGACGCTGCTCCCCCGTGACCGCGTCCTCGTTAATCAAGCAGAGCAGCTCCTCCAAGGACACTGATTGAGCCCACAGCGGTTGCGGTCATGTAGTTATCGCGCTTCCAAACCATGAACAAGTGTTGTCGGCATCAACCAGCCGCACCGCCATGTGGAGGCATCATGGAAAAGCTCAGCATCAAGACCCCTGACGACTTCATCGCCCTCATGGGCCACAGTTTGGGATTCTGGCCCAAGGAAAGCCTGGTCTGCGTCATTCTGGACGACAAGCGCATCGGAGCCACACTCCGGGTTAACCTGCCGATTCCCGGCACAGACACCAAACACTTCATCGACCAGGTCGTGCGTCATGTCGGCACAGACCGCCAGGCCACCGGCGTCGTCTTCGGCATCTTCGCTCACACCCCATGGGCCCCGAATGTATTGCGCCCCCATGAGAGCGTGATGGAGGAACTGACGGGTCGGCTCAGTCAGCAAGGCGTGAGTGTTCGAGATGGCTGGCTGATCGGCGAAACCACATTCACGAACTACCTACTCATGGGCGCCGACACCAGCGTCAGCTACCCCCTTGACGGGGTGCTGTCCAGCGAGCTCAACGCAGAATTAGTCTTCCGCGGGTCCAGCATCGAAGCATCCCCCGGATTCCGCATTCCAGTGCTTGCTCGCCCCGCCCTCAGCACGGAAATCCTGCGGCACTGCTTCAGGATCGAAGCCATGAACCCGCAAGCCGCCATCACCCGCGCCAGGACCCTGTGGAACAAGATGCTCGACGGCGGCGGCGAACCTACCGACGACGAAGCCGCCGAGCTGATCGCGAACCTCAAGTTCATCAGTGTCCGGGACAGGCTCCTCGCCGACATCCCCGGCATCGACGACAGCATGCGCGACCTGCTCCTGGGCCAAACCAAACAAAGCCCCCACTGGAAGCGCGTCGAGCGCGCTTCCGAAGTGTTATTCCAGCTGTACATGCGCACAGACGGTACCGATGCTGCACCCGTGCTGACCAGTTTGGGCGTCATCCAATGGTGGGAAGGCCATGGCAGCAAGGCCCATGAGTGCTTTCAGCGCGCTCTCGAGTCAGACCCCGAGTACCGGTTGGCCCAACTCACCGACCGCCTCGTTCGCGAAGGCGTCCTCTCCGACTGGGCCACAGACAAACTAACCGCCTACCAGCCACCTCACACTCGCGGGCCCGAAATTGGTGGCATGGGAATGGCATAGCGGCAGAGCGAACGTGGTGCAAATAACGGCTGTCAGACACTCGCATCAATGGGTCTGGGTGTCAAGCATGGTCTCCATGGATTGGCGGTATTCCTTACGTATTTCATGAAGACGGCGACCATCCGGCAATTGCCAAAATGTCCATCCATTTACTGCGCCCTTCCGTAGCTGACGCCCCGCACCGGACGGCGAATTGTACATATTCCCATCGTCGAGCAGGAGTTCACCTGTAGCAAGAACGGTGCAGGACCGCACACCCCACACACCAGGTTGAGCCGTCAGAACGGTACCAACAGCGATCAGCCCAGACGCCACCAGTTCCTTCACCGAGGTCTCCGGGAAGGGCATCGAATTTCCTGAGCTAATCA
>NZ_JBQSVT010000078.1:0-4730 GCF_052376555.1 Specibacter sp. AOP5-B1-6 | reverse complement strand
TTCTTCTCCGGCGCCTTGGCCGCCCAAGCAGCGTCCCTGCTTGCCGGAGAACTCGATGAACGCTCCCGCCTGCCCGTGATCGTCATCGATGAAGCACACCTGCTCAGCAACGACGACCTCGAAGCGCTCAGGATGCTTTCGAACGTTTCCATGGATACGGAGTCGCACTTCGCATTACTGCTCATCGGCCAACCCACCCTGCGGCGCCGCCTGAAACTAGCTGTCATGGCTGCCCTGGACCAACGCATCGGCACACGGTTCACCATCGGCGGCATGACCCTGGAAGACACCGGTGACTACATCAAAAGCCACCTCAGCTTCGCCAACCGACCCGACCCACTCTTCTCCGAGGACGCCATCACCGTCATTCACCAAGCCTCCCGCGGCTACCCGCGCACCATCAACAACCTCGCCATCGCCGCTCTCATGGCCACCCGCTCCACAAAAGGCGCGATCGTGGACCAAGCCGCAGCACAATCAGCAGTCAGTGAATTCAGCGAATAACACCCCGGCAGCACTGACGATCGCGCCGCCACCATGACAACGAACGCCCCGCCAGGAAAATCTTGGCGGGGCGTTTTCATATCCAACTCATCGTCAAACCCGGTGGCGGCCCCATCGTCAAACAAAGCGACGGTCAACACTCGGTCCAAATTCATCAACGTCTACCTGACTTGTGCAGGCCCGGAAACATTTTCATCAAAGTTTCTGGCATTGGACGATTCGAGTTGCCTTGCCTTGCCTTGCCCTGAAGACGATGTAGTTCCTTCAAAGAATCAATGTGAGGTTAGTTCTGTAAAGACCTACGAACTCGGTATTGAGTCGGCGAACGACCAGAAATGGGGAATATCAATTACCGAAACACTGGGCGGCCGGAGAGATTCACCGTGACGACAGAGCCGAGGCTGGCATCGCGCGCCAGTTGTAATGACGAGTCTGGTCGTCACAATGACACCCCCAACGACCCCCGTTACCTTTTAAGTAGCCCCTAAACGAGTAATAATTGGGGTTGTTGGCCTGTCGGTCCCGGCATGATTAACTCCCCCAGTCGTTGATGATCCGGGGGGGTGTTGTCACCGGGATTCGATAGGCGCCAGGGGATCGCTAATGGGGACCGGACCAGCACAGGGAACGAGCGTGTAGGTCAGCCGTAACGTGGATGCCGAGCCTTGCCGCCGCAGGACATGCCAACAGCAGTTTCACAGGACACTATTTCTGGGAGGTTTGCGTTGATTAAGAACCATGAGCAAGTCGATATCTTCATCGGTGTTGACGTCGGCAAGAGCGATCACCACGCGGTAGCTATCGACCGTGCTGGCAAGAAAATCCTTGACCGGGCACTGCCCCAAGACGAGAAGAAACTCCGCGCCATTATCAAGGCGGTCGCCGGCAAAGGGACCGTGCTGCTGGTCGTTGATCAACCCTCAACGATCGGTGCCCTGCCAGTCGCGGTGGCCCAGTCCGAGGGCATACTGGTCGGCTACATCCCGGGGCTGGCGATGCGCCGCATCGCCGATCTGCACCCCGGTGAGGCCAAGACAGATGTGTTAACCGAACTAACCAAACCCAGCGGGGGAAACCATAGCCGGAGCCGGTGGGCATCAGCTAGGTTCTGTTCCCATGGACTACGAAGAGAGCATCCCACAGGATCTGGCCGCGCTGGAGGTGGCTCTGGCGGGTTCCCTGGTTGCGACCGGCGAACCCTTCGAACCGTATCGGCTGGTTGACGATTCGGGGAAGAGCATTGGGCCGGCGGCGGTCTACCTCGCCGAGTTGCTGGCTTGCGGCCGGTCGGTTAAGACGCTGCGCTCCTACGGCATGGACCTGTTGCGGTGGTTTCGGTTCTTGTCTGCGCTCGAGGTTGAGTGGGACCAGGCGACCCGGGTTGAGGCGCGTGACTTCTGCCGTTGGTTGCAGGTGGCCCGGAAACCGGTGCGGCCTCATTGGCGGTATCCGGATGGTGGCGGGCCCGCTTCCGAGGTGACTCGGGGAACTGAAATGGCAGAGCCGGGGCCGGGCACGGTGCCGGACGCCGACCGGTACGCCGCAGTGACGGTTGCGCATTGCGAGAGCGTGTTGCGCAGCTTCTATGACTTCCATCTGGAGACGGGCTCCGGGCCGATGCTCAACCCCTTTCCGCTGGCGCGGGTCCGGGCAGGTTCCAGGGCCCGGGTGCAGCACAACCACGACGAAGGATTTGGCGGCAAACGCGGAGGCCGGTATCGGCCCAAGGTTGTCACCCGGGCGCCCAAGGCGATCCCCGATAAGCAATTCGATCAGTTGTTTGCCAAGCTGGGGTCCTATCGGGACCGGGCCTTGGTGGCGTTCTGGGTCTCGACCGGTGCCCGGGCCTCGGAATTGCTGGGTGCCACGGTGGCTGATGCCGATCCCGGGCAGCAACTGATCACCGTGATCCGCAAGGGCACCGGCGCGCTGCAACCCTTGCCGGCTGCACCGGACGCCTTTGTTTGGTTGCGCCTTTACCAGGCTCAGGTTCAGGGTCTGGTTCCGGCGGGCCGGGATGAGCCGTTGTGGTGGACGTTGCGTCGTCCGTTCAGGGCCTTGACCTATGACGCGGCGCGGGCGATGTTTGACCGGGCGAATACAGCGTTGGGCACGCATTGGTCGTTGCACGACCTTCGGCACACGGCCGCGTACCGGATGGCACGGGACCCGCAGATGCCACTGACAGATGTGCAATGGGTACTCGGCCACGCGTATTTATCGACCACTCAGCGCTATCTAAACCCGGTGACCGAGGAGGTGATTGCTGGAGTGCTGGCCTTCCACGCCCGGCAACTCCTGCGGGATCCCGGCCACACTCCCGCCCCGGATTACCGGCCCGAGAGCATGCAAATCCTCTTCGGGAAGGACCCCTCATGACCAGCAACGACCAGCTGACCGGCACACCGGCGGAGGGCATTACGGCGGCGGACCAAGCAGTGGCAGGCAGGATGGTGGCGCAAACGGGCGCGCAGTTGAAGGCAGGGTTCCCCGCCCGCGAGCTCGAGTCTTCGTGGCCTTCGACGTGCCAGGACCGTGCTGCGGTGCTTGAACGAGTCCTCGCGGCCCCGTTCAGGCTGGAAAACCCCAGTAGCCAGCGACCGCGGAACGCTGGGGTGCGCTCCGTACTGGGCTGGCTCTCCTCCTTCCCCGGTGAGACTTGGCAGCAGCGGTGGCAGGCCAGCGGGGCCGAGGCCTCCTTGGACTGGCGGGATCTGTTCAGCGAGGATTCCGCCAATCGGTGGCCGGCCGGTTCCCCGGCACCGCATCCGAGTCTTGGGTTGTTGGTCCTGATGTGTTCCGACGTGATCCGACCGAGCCTGGGTTGGCTCTTGCGTTTCGCCCCGGTCCGTCGATCGTTGGCCATTGAGATGGCTCGTACGCGCGATGAACAGGCGTTTTCTGCCATGAACCGCACGTGCGTCGACGAAGAAGTTGGCCTGCAATCCGGCCAGCAGGCACTGACCCATATTGCCGTGCTCATGGCAGCAAAAGGAGGGCTTGTTGCGGACGTGGAAGTCGGCGATTGCGTTGAGCTGCTGGAGATCACGGCTGGACTCCCCACGCGTACCAACGGTTTTATCCGCAGCCCGCTGTTCTATCAGCTGCTGCGCTGGCATGGTGTCTTGGGCGAGGAGGCGCCCGCCGCGATTGAAATGTTCTCCGGCAACGGCCAGCCCACCTGTGAACAACTGATCGACCGCTACAACATCAAGTGCCAGCCGGTGCGGGACGTGCTCGTGGATTACTTGCGGGAACGCCAGATAGCCATGGATTTCTCATCATTGCAACGCACGGCCTATTTGGTGGGCAAGTTGTTCTGGGCCGACCTTGAATCCCATCACCCGGGGATCGATTCGCTGAAGCTCCCACGGGACGTCGCGGCTTCTTGGAAGAAGCGGGTCATGACCCGTACCCGCACCAGCACCTCTCCCAACGGCCAACAGGTGCAGCGGACCACGGAACGGCTAGATGGCCGCAGCGTGCTATCGGCGGTGCGCGTCTTCTACCTGGACCTGGCCGAGTGGGCCGATGAGGACCCTGCACGGTGGGGCCCGTGGGCGGTGCGTTGCCCGGTCAATGCCACGGATGTCTCCCACAAGAAAACCCGGTTGGCACGTAAATCCCGGACAGACCAGCGGACCCGCGAACGCCTGCCGGTGTTGCCTGCACTGGTCTCGTGGGTCTACTCCGAACGGGAACGCACCAGCGCGCTGCTCGCGGCCGCCAAACGCACCGACCCCGGCGAACTCTTTACCGCTGAAGGCCAACCAATGCGCCGCTCAGTGATGACGACACCGGGTGGGAAGCACATCTGGGCCGAGCCCCCGGACGGAGGAAAAAGAGTTGACCTCATGTATGAAGAGCACCGCGCTTTCTGGACCTGGGCCATGGTCGAGGTGCTGCGGCACACCGGCATCCGCATCGAGGAACTTTGCGAACTCTCGCACCACAGCCTGATCCAATACCGGCTGCCCGACACCGGCGCACTAATTCCTCTGCTGCAGATAGCCCCCTCCAAGACCGACGCCGAACGAATACTGGTTATCTCACCGGAACTTGCCGATGTCCTTTCCCAGATCGTGTCCCGGATCCGTGCGGGCCAACCCCACGTGCCAGCCGTAGTCTCCTACGACAAGAATGAACGCGTCTTCAACGCACCCCTGCCGCTGCTGTTCCAATGGCGCCGACGCCTGGAAAACCGGGCCGTCTCCGAAACCGCCCTG
>NZ_JBQSVT010000077.1:0-4752 GCF_052376555.1 Specibacter sp. AOP5-B1-6 | reverse complement strand
TCCCTGGTGGACGGACTCGACGTCGAGCTCCTCTCCGGGCTGGGCAAGCTGGACCCCACCGAGGACGAGGCCATCTACGACAAGAAGTATGTCCACACGGACGTCCTGATTGTCGGCGGCGGCCCCGCCGGGCTCGCCGCGGCCCGCGACGCCGCCCGCACCGGCGCCCGCACCATCCTCATCGATGACCAGCCCGAATTCGGCGGGGCCCTGCTCTCGGGCTGCGACGAGCAGGTCGCCGGCATGCCGGCCCTGGACTGGGTCGCCGGCATTGCCGCCGAACTGGCCGCCGCCCCGGAGTGCACCGTTCTGCACCGCACCACCGCATTCGGCTCCTACGACAGCAACTTCCTGCTCGCCGTGGAAAACCGCACCGACCACCTCGCCGAGGCCCCGGCCCCCGGCATCTCCCGCCAGCGGGTTTGGCACATCCGTGCCAACCAGGTGGTCCTGGCCACCGGCGCCCACGAACGCCCGCTCGTGTTTGAAAACAACGACCGCCCCGGCATCATGCTCGCCTCGGCGGTCCGCAGCTACCTGAACCGCTACGGCGTGGCCGCCGGCTCCCGCGTGGTCATCGCCACCACCAACGACAGCGCCTACCAGCTGGCCGCGGACCTCCTCGCCGCAGGCATCGAGGTCGCCGCCGTCGTTGACGCCCGCCCGCAGCTGTCCCCGCTCGCCGCGGCCGCCGCCACCAGCGAGGATGTGCGTGTCATCAACGGCAGCGCCGTGGTCAACACCACCGGTGATTCATCGCTGGAGTCGGTCCTGGTTTCCGGCATCGACGCCGACGGCTCCCCCACCGGTGAGGTCGAGGAAATTTCCGCGGACCTGCTCGCCGTCTCCGGCGGCTGGAGCCCCGTGGTGCACCTGCACAGCCAGGCCCAGGGCAAGGTGCGCTGGGATGCGGATCTGGTTGGTTTTGTCCCCTCCAGCGTGGTCAAGAACCAGCAGGTGGTGGGCGCCGCCCGGGGCAGCTATACCCTGTCAGGCTGTGTTGCCGAGGGCGCCTCGGCCGGTGCGGTTGCGGCCGTCAGCGCCGGGTTTGCCACGGCCGACGCCGTTGCTGCCGCCACCGCAGCTGCAGCGCGCCCGGCCCGCCCGGCCCAGCCCACGGCCCCGACCCGCGCCTTGTGGCTGGTCTGCGGTACGGAAGGAACGGCGTCGGACTGGCATCACCACTTTGTGGACTTCCAGCGGGACCAGAGCGTGGCCGACGTTTGGCGCTCCACCGGGGCAGGGCTGCGCAGCGTGGAGCACATCAAGCGCTATACCTCCATCAGCACCGCCAACGACCAAGGCAAGACCTCCGGGGTGAATGCGATCGGAGTCATTGCGGCCGCGTTCCGCCAGCAGGGCACCGTCGTGGACCCGGACATCGGCGCCATCGGCACCACCACCTACCGCGCCCCGTTCACCCCCGTGTCCTTCGTTGCCCTGGCCGGACGGCAGCGCGGGGATCTCTTTGACGCGGCACGACGCACCTCCATCCACCCGTGGCACGAAGACCGCGGAGCACTTTTTGAGGACGTCGGTCAGTGGAAGCGCCCCTGGTTCTACCCGCGGCCGGGCGAAGACATGGATGCTGCCGTGCTGCGCGAGTGCGCCGCAACCCGCGACTCCGTCGGCTACATGGATGCCAGCACGCTGGGCAAGATTGAAATCCGCGGCAAGGACGCCGGGGAGTTCCTGAACCGGATCTACACCAACGCTTTCAAGAAGCTTGCCCCCGGGCTGGCCCGCTACGGTGTCATGTGTACCCAGGACGGAATGATCTTTGACGACGGCGTGACCCTGCGCCTGGATGAGGACCGCTTCTTCATGACCACCACCACCGGCGGCGCGGCCAAGGTGCTGGACTGGCTGGAGGAATGGCTGCAGACCGAGTGGCCCGAGTTGGACGTCACCTGCACCTCGGTGACGGAGCAGTGGAGCACCATTGCCGTCGTCGGCCCCAAGTCACGGGCTGTACTGGCGAAGCTGGCACCGGAGCTGGACCTGTCCGCCGAGGCGTTCGGGTTCATGGCGTTCCGCGAAACAACGCTCGCCTCGGGCGTGCCGGCCCGGATCTGCCGGATCTCCTTCTCCGGCGAGCTCGCCTACGAGATCAACGTCCCGTCCTGGTACGGGCTGGACACGTGGGAGGACGTGACCGCTGCCGGGGAGGAATTCAACATCACCCCGTACGGCACCGAAACCATGCACGTGCTGCGTGCCGAAAAGGGCTACCCGATTGTGGGCCAGGACACCGACGGCACGGTTACACCGCACGACGCCGGCATGGAATGGGTGGTATCCAAGGCCAAGGACTTCATCGGCAAACGCTCCTATCAGCGCCCCGATGCCAACAGTGAAAGCCGCAAGCACATGGTCACCGTGCTGCCCGTGGACGGTTCCATCCGGCTGCCGGAAGGCACCCAGCTGGTGGAGGCCGGGATCACCGTCAACCCCGCATACGGGCCCGTGCCCATGCAGGGCTTCGTCAGTTCCAGCTACCACAGCGCCGCCCTGGGCCGGTCCTTCGGCCTGGCCCTGATCAAGAACGGCCGAAACCGGATCGGTGAACGGCTTGTGGCAAGTGTCGGCTCCCAACTGGTGGACGTCGTCGTAGGGGAAACAGTACTTTTTGATGCAGAAGGGAAGCGCCGAGATGGGTAACACAATCGACAACACCAAGGTAATGGCACGCCGCCACAGCCCTGCGGAACACCTCTGGACCGATTTCGAGGTGGGGACCGTTGCCGGGGAGCGCGGGGTTTCCCTGCGCGAGGTCCCGTTCCAGAGCATGGTCGGAATCCGTGTGGATCCGCTTTCCGAGGCCGGCCGGCGGATAGGTTCCCTCACCGGCGGGCTGCCCGTCACGGCCGGCCAGGTCACGTACGGGCAGGTCGCAACGGCGGCTGCCACAACAACAACGCTCTGGCTGGGACCGGACGAGTTCCTGGTGGTTGGTCCGGAAGAATCCGCCGCGGGGACCCTGGCCGCCGCCCTGGTGGCAGCCCTGGGCGACGGGGCAGGGCAGGCCATCGACCTCTCCAGCAACCGCACCAGCTTTGAACTGGCCGGGCCCAGCGCCCGGGCCGTGCTGGAAAAGAGCTGCGCGGCGGACCTGCACCCACGATCCTTCGCAACCGGAACCGCCATCACCACGGAAATCACCAAGATCCCCACCATCTTGTGGAAGGCCGGGGACGAGACATTCCAGATCTTCCCCAGAGCGTCCTTTGCCGACTACCTGGGCCGCTGGTTCCTGGACGGCGTGCGGGAATTCGCGTCCGGGAGCGCACCGTGGCACTAAGTGTCCTGGACCTGTTTTCCGTGGGCATCGGGCCCTCCTCCTCCCACACTGTGGGCCCGATGCGTGCGGCCAAGCGCTTTTCCGAAGGCCTTGAGCGCGACGGCGAGCTGTCCGCCGTCGTCCGCGTTGAGGCCGAGCTGTTCGGCTCCCTCGGCGCCACGGGCCGCGGCCACGGATCGGACAAGGCTGTGGTGCTGGGGCTGCAGGGGCAGGACCCGGAGACAGTGGACACCGCCACGGCCGACGACCAGGTGGCCGCGGCCGCCCTGGATGCCGAGCTGCTGCTCGCCGGGCTGCACCGCGTCGACTTCAACTATGACAAGGACGTGGTGCTGCACCGGCGCAAGTCGCTGCCGGCCCACCCCAACGGCATGACGTTCCGGGCCATGGACCATGCTGGGGAGGTGGTGCGCGAGCGCACCTACTACTCCGTGGGCGGCGGCTTTGTGGTGGATGAGCAGGCCGTCGGGGCGGACCGGGTGGTCATGGACGAAACTGTCCTGCCCCACCCGTTCAGCACCGCCGACGAGCTGCTGGCCATCTGTGCAAGGGAGCGCCTGAACATCTCCGAGGTCATGCTCGCCAACGAACTGGTGTGGCACACGGAGGAGCATCTGAGGGCCAAGCTGCTGAACATTTGGTCCGTCATGCAGGAGTGCGTGGACAATGGCTGCGCCGCCGAGGGGATCCTGCCCGGCGGGCTGAAGGTCACGCGCCGGGCGCCGGGGCTGTTCCGAACCCTGCAGGCGCCGGAGGATGCCGCCGACCCGCTGCGGGCCATGGAATGGGTGAACCTCTTCGCACTGGCCGTGAACGAGGAGAACGCCGCGGGCGGGCGCATTGTCACAGCCCCCACCAACGGGGCGGCCGGCATCATCCCGGCCGTGCTGCACTACTACATGAAGTTTGTCCCCGGAGCCAACGACGACGGTGTTGTGCGGTTCCTGCTGACGGCGGCGGCGATCGGCATGCTGTTCAAGCTCAACGCCTCCATCTCCGGTGCCGAGGTTGGCTGCCAGGGCGAGGTCGGATCGGCGTGTTCCATGGCCGCAGGCGCCTTGTGCGAGCTGCTGGGCGGCACGCCCGTCCAGGCTGAGAATGCCGCAGAAATTGGCATAGAACACAACCTTGGCCTGACCTGCGATCCCGTGGGCGGACTGGTGCAGATTCCCTGCATCGAACGCAACGCGATCGCCAGCGTCAAGGCGATCAACGCCGCACGGCTGGCCCTGCACGGGGACGGCAACCAGAAGGTGTCGCTGGACAAAGCCATCAAGACCATGAGGGAAACAGGTGCCGACATGATGAGCAAGTACAAGGAAACCTCCCGCGGAGGCCTCGCCGTGAATGTGATCGAGGGCTGAGATGAGTACCCTTTCCGCACCGGCGGGGACCGCCCAATACGTGCTGACCCTGGACTGTCCCGACAGCCCGGGGCTGGTCCACCAGAT
>NZ_JBQSVT010000076.1:0-4984 GCF_052376555.1 Specibacter sp. AOP5-B1-6 | reverse complement strand
GGATATTGCCGTACGCTGCGATGAGCTGTAAATGCAAATTCTTGTTCGGTGCCAGGGTGGCCTCTGTGAGCAGGATGAACGTATCCAGTCATTGTGAGTAGAAAACAATGTCCACGCGGATATTCGCGTTAGTAGAAGAGTGGATCAGGTCTAGCGAACCTTTCATGAAATCCGGAACATGTAACGGATGAAACGGATTTTTTTCTTCTGGATGCCAGCTCATTAGTTATGTGTGGTGCTGACCCGAGCAAATATGAGACGCGGGATGGGGCCTCGCACTTGCAGACCGGCCAGTGTAGGCAGGGACAATTCGCGGGTTGTGGCGAGCCTGGACGTAGCTACCTGCTGACGAGGCCAGCCTCGGTGAGTTCCGTAGATGTGGCTTGTGTTGCTGTTCCTCCTAGTCCTCGCACCGAGAGCGAACCAGCGACTGCAGCCCAGCGGAGGCGCTCGTACTCGGTGTCGACTCCGCGAATGGTCGCAGCGATGTATCCGGCGTCAAAGCTATCGCCGGCTCCTGTCGTGTCGACCACGTCGAGAACCAGTCCGGGAGCGGCAGCCGTACGAGTTCCGCCCTCGTAGGTGATTCCTCCGTCAGCACCCGCTTTTACCACTACACGGCAGCCCAATGATGAAAGGAGAGCTCCCGCTTCATCAAGATCAGTAACCGGATGTCCAGCGAATGTGCTCGAAATCGCGAAGGATTCTTCGAGGTTGGGAATCACATAGTCGACCTTCGTTAGAACGTCGGCCAGGCCCTGCCATCTTTCAGCTGGATCCCAGTTCGTGTCGAGGCTGGTCGTGATCCCCTGATGTCGAAGCCAGTCGAGAAGCCCCGGAAGTTGGCTTGAAAGAGCAGGCTGGAGGAAATAGGAAGCGAAATGAACATGCCGAGGAGCAAGCTGATCCACTGCCTCTTGCACTGCCTCGATGCTGAGCGTCGGGATGGTGCCCGGAAGAGTCAGTATTGCTCGATCGTTCGCCTGCGACAACACCACAGAGACTCCGGTGGAGATGTTGTCCCGGACCGCGACGGCTGAGATATCCACTTCACGCTCCTTTAACGAATCGAGGACAAACTCACCGAACTGGTCGCGACCGACCGCAGCTGCGAGGGCTGTGGCGATACCAAGTCGACTAAGTCCGGCCGCCACGATTCCGGCGCTACCGCCAAGTACGAGGTCGGCTGAGTCAAGTAGTTGTTCGGCCTGACCAAACCTGGGGACAACGTCGCCCGTGAGCAGCAGATCGGGGTTGGCATCCCCGACAACGAGTACTTCGGTAGCGGTCATCACTTCATCCCTGAGAAAGTCATAGTGGCGAGGAACTGCCGCTGAGCGAAAAGGAAGAACAGGATCAGCGGCAGGGTTGCTACGACGTTGCCAGCCATCATGAGGCTCCAATCGGTTTGATGTGCGCCTTGGAAATTCGCGATTCCAAGCTGGAGGGTGAACGAATCCTCATTGTTGATCGCGATGAGCGGCCAGACCAGATCGTTCCACGCACCGAGCAGTGTGAAAATCGCCAACGTTGCCAGCGCCGGACGTGCCAATGGAAGAACGATGCGGAAGAAAATTTGCCACCGGTTGCATCCATCGATGGATCCGGCCTCTTCCAGCTCAGCCGGGAGAGAGAGGAAGAATTGTCGCATCAAAAAGATCCCAAACGCGGTTGCCAACCACGGCACGATGGCCGCCCCCAACCCGTTTAGCAGTCCTAGGTACGAGAACAGGATGTATGTCGGGATCATAAGCAGTTGGGTCGGGATCATGATGGTGGCTAGGATCATCAGAAATCCGAAATTGCGTCCCGCGAACTTCAATCGGGCGAACCCATACCCGGCTAGCGAACATAACACCAAGTTTGAGGCGACAGCTGTCACGGATACCACCACCGTGTTTCCTAGCCAATGCAAGACATCGGTCTTCCCGAACAACTTAACATAACCATCGATGGTCAACTGGGACGGGATGAACGGTGGAGGAAAAGCCACCAGCTCTTTCGCCGGTGAGAAAGAAGCCAACGCCATCTGCACGAACGGAACCAGAAACAAGATCGCAATGGGGAACAACACAAAATGCCAACCGCTCAGCCTACGTTTGTGTTGTCCTCTCTCCCTCTGGACACGTGCGGGCGCACTGCGAGATGATCCGGAGACCTCATCTAAAATTGTTGACATCAGATTTCCTCTGAGCTTCCGCGCCGAGAATACACGACGACGATAATAGTAATGACCAGTGTTGCTGCGAACAGCACGTAGGCGGCGGCCGATCCATAACCGAACTGCAGGGACCGGAAAGCCTTCTCATATAGAAAGTAAACGATCGTTTCTGTTGCATCGAGCGGCCCGCCCCGAGTAGTCGTGTATACGAGATCGAACAACTGAATGGCCTGAATTGTCTGCCAGATCATGACGAACACGGTCACGGGAGCTAGTTGGGGCCAGACAATTCGCCAGAAGACCTGCCACGGGTTCGCACCATCGATGCGAGCTGCTTCGAGGATGTCCGACGGCACGTCCTGTAGCGCCGCCAGGTAGATTACTGTGGTGAACGCGGCTGACCCCCAAAGAGACATGATTGCGATCACGAGCATGGCTTGATGCGGGTCGTCGAGCCAACCCTGCTGTGGCAGATGCAGCACCCTCAGCACGTTGTTGATGATGCCGAACTGGGGGCTGAATAAGTATGTGGAAAGAATACCGGTCGATGCAGCTGACGCAACGAACGGTACAAAGATGGCCGTGCGGTAGAAGCCGATTCCTCGGATTTGGCGGTTGAGGGCCACCGCGAGAAAGAGCCCCAGCAATACGGAAGCAGGGACGAATAGAATGGTGTAGCCGACGGTATTCCTCACGGCGTTCCAGAAGTCGGCATCACTCACCAGTTGCGAGTAATTGGCACTGCCGACCCATGTCGGCTGGCTAAACCCGTCCCAACTCTGCAGCGATAATATGAATGCCCAAACAGCTGGGAAGATCGATAATCCTAAAATGATCAGCGTGGCTGGCGCCACGAAGCCCCAGCCCGTCAGAGCGGACTTCAACCCCTGTCTGCGCCGCCCGCGTTGTAGGCCGGCACCGTCTCGGAGGTCTACGGGTCCGAACACGCGGGTAGCGCGGTCTTCCGTAAGAGTGTCCCCACGCACCCTTATTTCTTCATCTCTGCATCGGCCGTCTCTGCTGCCTGTTGGAGTGCGGGCTCGGGTTCACCCTTGCCTTGGAGCACTGCGGCAATCGTCTTTCCGATCACCACTGACAGGGCAGCATAGTTCTTTGTGGTGGGCCGGGTCTCCTTGACGTTGTCGGAGTTGGCCACGAAGACCTCGTATCCGGGATACTCTGCGGTCACGTGTTTGACTGCCTCGGATGATGCCGATGACGATCGTAACGGCAGGTTGCCGATGGCAACGTTGAACCGTTCGTCTTGTTCGGCCGAGGTCAACCACTTGGTGAACTGAAATGACCAGTAGGCACGATTTTTATCTTTGTGGTCGAACAGGGCCCAGATGTCGGGGCCGGAGACTGTTTGGTGATCGCCGTTAGTACCAGGGAGGTTCACGACCCCGTAGTCGGTGCCGCCGGTTTTCAAATCGGACAGCTGCCAGGGCCCAGAGGTAATCATTCCTATGCGGTTGTTCACGAATAGCTGGCCAAACTTGGTGTCAGTCTGATCGAGATACACACTTTTGTCGTCGACGGCCATCGAACGCAGCAGTGAGAGTGAGTCGACGGCCGCGGGAGAGGAGAACGCAGACGACTTGCCATCTTCCGAGAGGATCGATCCGCCATTCTGCCACAGGTGTGGCCAGAACTGCCATGTCGTCTCCTCGCTGCCGGACACTGAATAGCCGTAGCCATAGGTGTGGGTGGCCGGGTCTGTCAATTTTTTTGCGGCCGACCGGAAGTCGTCCCAGCTCCAATCTGCCGTGGGGTAGGCGACCCCCGCCTTGTCGAACACAGTCTTGTTATAGAGAAGCCCAATATTGTCAACCACCGCAGGAAAACCGATTACCTTAGTCCCGGAAGGCTGTACCGTATCGCGGGCAGCCGCCGTAAATTCGCCCCATTTGACGTCGGTTTGCTCGACCTCGTCTGAGATATCGAGTGTGCGGCCAGTTCCTTCGAGCTGCCCCGCCCAAGACCCGAACGCGTACGATATATCCGGATACTGCTTGCCAGCGAATCCGGCCGATAGCTTCTGCAGTAGCTGATCTGTCGAGGATGCTCCCGGCGACATATTGATGGTGACGTTAGGATGAGCTTTCTCAAATTCCTTGGCGAGACCCTCGAGGATGGTTGAGGCCGCGTCGTCCTGGCCCGACCACATTTCGATTTGCACGTTAGCAGTTTTGTCGAGCGTCGTAGCACCCTGCGTTGAGCCGCAGCCGGCAACTGGCACGGCGAGCGATATAGCGGCGAAAATTCCGGTGAACCGGAGTGCTCGTCTAAGGTGTGTCCGATTTCGGAGTCGAGTTGTCACTTTGGGTTCCTCTCTTGGTGCGATTGGTCGAAGAATTCAGCCGAGAACGATGGAGTGGGAAACGTTGCACGGTCGATGGGGGTTCAAATTTTCGGTGCGCAGTGATCGCGCCGGCGAGCCGCTGTTTACAGCGAGTTTGATGCATGGGTCGTTGTGTATTCGTGGCCACGCTGACTCGGCGAGTGCGACAGCCTGAATGGCGCTGTTTCGTGGGCCTGCTGCCCGATTTTCGTGTTGCTTTCAGTGCCGGTCAGTGAAACATGAACTCCAGTGTTCAGGAAGAGTAAATCAGTAGTGTGTCATGAGTCTCATTATTGACAGAGAATGATCATTTGACAATAGAATTGCCAAAATCCGTCATTCGTAGTGATCGTTTATTGCAGAAATTCTTCCAGTCGATGAGCGATGCGTGTTCCAAAGTCGGGTTTGTAGGTGCGCCGACGGGGTTTATTGGGCCGGGCTGGGCTCGGATTTGGATTCTTCAGCGCCCAGACAGCAGCGAT
>NZ_JBQSVT010000075.1:0-6534 GCF_052376555.1 Specibacter sp. AOP5-B1-6 | reverse complement strand
CAATATCCTTCCCGCATCGGCGAGACTTCTCTATCCAATGTGACGAGGGAATCAGACTGGAGTCTCATTCTTAGAATCCCGAATATGGAGATCTAATGGTTTACGGACTGGATCGTAGTGTTGATGGAGTAATCGAAGATCCGCGTGGTGCATACATAGGGGGCGTGAGCGCATGCGAGGTGCTGGCAGGGGTCGGCGATGATCTGGGGTTTGCCCATTCCGGGCAACAGTTCTAGGACGCCGATCAAGCGATCTGCATCGAACCTCCCCCGGGGACGGAAGTCAAACGTGCCCCGAAATCCCACAAAAGCAATCGGCGGCCAGAAGGTAAGTCTGAATGGAGGGATAATGTCCCGTGAATCAGAGGCCAATAATTCCGATTTCCATATTTCAGGCTTGATAATTACTTGATATGAATATTGCATGAAGTTATGCAGCAAGGCACCGTCGCTTTATGTTTGCCTAGCAAATTCCTAAATAACGCACCAAAAATCAGCGAAAGTGAACATGTGAACCCCACCGCGGAATTGACGAATGATCATCCGGCCGGATCAGCGGTCGGCCTCCGCATCGGCGTAATCGGTACCGGGCAGAGAGCCTACATCGCCGATCACGTTGCCGTCAGCCAAACTGGCGCCCGGCTCACTGCTGCTGCGGACATTACGCAAGCCGGGCGTGACCGGGCCCGTGCAATGTTCGGCAGCGAACTCGCAGTCTTCGACTCTCACACCTCGCTAATCGAAGCGGAAGTGGTGGACGCAGCCATCGTCACCACTCCGGATTGGACGCACGCCGAAATCGCGATCGACCTGCTCCGCGCCGGAATTGCCGTCTATTTGGAGAAGCCGCTCGCCGTGACCATTGAGGAGGCTGACGCCGTCCTTGCCGTGGCACACAGCACTGGCACGCCGCTCTACGTTGGCCACAACTTCCGTCACGCCGCGGTCGTTCGTCTCATGGGCGAGATTATCCAGCGAGGCGAAATCGGCGAGGTCAAGGCCGTCTGGGTGCGCCATTTCGTTGGCAACGGAGGCGACTACTATTTTAAGGACTGGCACGCGGATCGAAGCAAGGTGAACTCGCTTCTGTTGCAGAAGGCCAGCCACGACCTCGACGTAATCCACTTGCTCGCCGGCGCGTACACGCGTCGGGTAGTAGGCATGGGCACGCTTGCGGTCTATGGCGACATCGACGATCGCCACGATCGCGGCGATGAGATGATGACAGACTGGTTCTCTTTCGATAATTGGCCGCCCGCGTCACAGACTGGACTCAACCCTGTGGTCGACGTGGAGGATGTCTCCATGGTCATGATGTCCCTTGAAAACGGTGTGACCGCTAGCTACGAGCAGTGTCATTTCACGCCTGACTATTGGCGTAACTACACAGTCATCGGCACCGAGGGGCGTCTCGAGAACTCCGGCGACACGGCTGGTGGTGTCGTAAAAGTCTGGAACAGACGACGCAATTGGTCCACCACGGGAGACCAGGAATACCCGATCAGCGGCGTCGAAGCCGGCCACGAAGACGCCGATCTTGCAACCATGCTAGAGTTCCTCGATTTTGTCGCCGAGGGCACGCCCACCGCACTCTCCCCTGTCGCCGCCCGAGAGGCGGTCGCGGTCGGCGCTCTTGCCACCCGCTCGCTGCGCACAGGTTCGATCCCGATCGACATACCACCGCTCGACACCGAGCTCGTCGACTTCTTCATTGCACGCACCGCTACAGGACGTGGATCGGCTGAGACCCCGTTCCTGTCGCGGGAGCACAATCGGCTTCCTCCGGCCACGGACGAATCGCAATAGCTGCCCCCGCAGCCCTCCGGAACCCTTACAAGCTTGCTCGGCGTCAGCGGGCCAGAATGTCAGCCGCGATCGCGTCGGCGTCACGAACCGTGCGGTAGCCGCTGCGGTACTTGGCGGACGCTTCGGATGCGATGGCGGTGCCCCACTGCACCGAGGACAGCTGCAGGCCCAGAACATACAAGCCCGCAACGGGGACGCCGGTGCCATCCAGGGGCCGGTACGGCGGCGCCGACACGTCCATTCCGCTGGTCGCGACGGGTTCGCCGTCGGCCGCCAGCATCATGCGGGGGCGGGCCAGTCCGTCGGCCAACAGGTTCCGGAGCAGTCTCGAATCGCTGTGCTGCACGCGGTTTGCCGGGGCCAGCGCCTCAACCAGGTGCCGTGCCACCCATGGGGCATTGGCGACCCACGGGGAACTAACGGTGAACAGCCCGTCGTGGATGCGAAAGAGCGGGTCGGGCCCGGCGAAGTGGACCACCCCGGCGCGCACCAGCGCCGCCAACTGCTCCGTGCGCAGCGCCGGCGGACCGCTTGCCAGCCCTTCCACGAAGCCTTCAAACCAGCCGCGCAGCTCTCCCAGCCACGAGGTCTCCGTGATGCCGCGGTCGGCCACGAGCGACTTGATGATGGCACGGCCGGCGTTCAACGCCCCAATGGCCATCTTCACGGGATCGTCCTCACCGCGGGCCGAACCGGCAGCATCGGCTGAGAGGTATTCCAAAACTGCTGCATCCATCTGGGCGTGCGACGTGAAGCGGTGGGTGGCGGCGGCGCTGCGCGGATGCCTCGACAACGGCCGGGCCAGGCCCAACAGGTCCAGGATGAACCCGTCCTGGACGTGGGTCTCCAACAGCTCCTTCAGCCGCTGCGCCCACCCGGAGTCACCGCCGTCGAGCCCGGAATGCAGCAGCACATCCAGCTCAGGCAACAGCTCCGGCGTGACGGTTTCGGGGCGGGTCCGGGCCAGCGTCGTGTAGTAGGCCCAGAGGGTGTCGCGGTGCAGCAGCGGCCAGATGTCGTGGTCAAAACCGGCGGTTGCGCCCAGTGCCCGGATCGCGGCAACGGCGTCCTCGCCCAGAAAACGCAAGGTGACGCCGGCCGGGTAGTAGCTGGCCAGCTGAGCCTTCGCCCGGTACGGCGTGCCGCGGCGCGACGCCCCGACGATGACAGGTTCCAGCCCCGACGCCACGTAGCGCAGGGCTTCCCCGGCCGGGCGGCCCGTGGGCTCAAACGTCCCGCCACGGCCCTCCGTGAGCTGGCCCAGCACGTCAAAAAAGTTCAGTCCCATGCCGCGCACCAGCACCGTTTCGCCGGCAGGCAGCTGCGTCCAGTCCACATCATTGGGCACGGCCGGCGGCAAATAGGTGAGCCCGTGGGTGCGGGCGTCGTCGCGCAGTTCACGCTGGGCCGGGCTGAGCTTCGACTCCACATGCCCCAGCGCCAACACCACCTGGTCGGCGCGCAGGCTCGTCCCGTCCAGAAGCACGACGGCGAACCCGCCGTTCCCGTGGTCACGCGCCACCCGCTTGGCTTCAGCGGCATGGACGGTGAGGGTGACGCCGTCGGGCATGGCCTGCACGAGCTGCACAAAGCACCAGCTGAGGTAGCGCCCGTACAGGGCCCGGCTGGGAAAATTCGTGGCGCCCAGGGCGGCGAGTTCGGTTTTGTCGCCGTCGCTGAGCTGGTCCCAGGGCAGCGTTTGTTGGACCGCGCGCCATTCATTGAAGCTGCAGCCAGCCAGGGGCGGGGCCTCGACGCCCTGGTCCGGGACCAGCGTGGGAAAAAAGCTGGGCGTGTTCATCAGGTACAGGCGCGACTGCTCCGTGCGCCACACATGTCCGGCAGCGGGCGGAAACGGGTCAACGAGGTGGATGTGCAGCTTGTTGGGTGTGCCCGCGGCATCTGCCGAGTGGTTGTCAGCGTGGTTTTTCGCGTGGCGGGCAAGCAGGCGTTCCATGACGGAAGTCCCGCGGGGCCCCGCCCCCACAATGACAACACTCTGCACGCCCGTAGATTCCACCCCTTGAGCTTAACTGATCGCGCCCGGCCGGAGCCGCCGCAGCCGCTGCACTGTTCTGCGCTGAACTCATGGCGGGTGCGCCGCATGACACTGTTATGCGGCACACCCGGTGCGAGTTCAGCGCAGCTTGGAACATCGAGGGCCGCGGTGGCCGAAAAAGCCGGCTGGCACGGGGACCTCAGGCCGGATGCCTAGGATGGGGCTATGACTGACACTGCCGCGCCCCCGACCATTTCCGAACAACCCGCGGACGAATTCCTGTGGCTGGAGGACATCCACGGCGACGATGCCATGGCCTGGGTCCGCGAGCGCAACGCCCGCACCGATGCCGCGCTGGTGAACCCCGCCTACTCGGCCCTTGAGGCGTCCGTGCTGCAGGTGCTGGACTCGGCCGATCGCATTCCCATGGTGTCCAAGCGCGGCAGCTGGTATTACAATTTTTGGCGCGACGAGGCGAACCCGCGCGGTCTTTGGCGGCGCACCACGTGGGACAGCTACCTGAGCTCCTCCCCCAGCTGGGACGTCCTCCTTGATGTTGACGCCCTGTGCGCGTCGTCGGGCGAGGACTGGTTCTGGGCCGGCGCGTCGTTCCTGCGCCCCGCCCCGGGCGAGGACTACCGGCACGCCATGGTCGCGCTCTCCCCCGATGGCGGAGACGCCGTTGCCTACCGCGAATTTGACCTTGCCACGCTTGGTTTCGTGGCCGGCGGCTTTGAACTTCCGACGGCGAAGACCCGGCTCAGCTGGTTGGATGCGGACACGCTGTACGTGGGAACCGACACGGGAGCCGGATCCATGACGGCGTCCTCCTACCCGGCAGCCACGCGGGTCCTGCGCCGCGGGGAGTCGCTGGCGGATCTCGCGGAGAAGGAGCCGTTGTTCTCCGTCCCGCTGGACCACATCAGCGGCGGCGTGACCCACAGCAGCACCCCGGGTTTTGAACGCGACGTGGCCTACGACGCGCTCGACTTCTTCAACAGTCGCACCTTCCTGCGCGTGGACGGGGATTGGGTGCACATCGACGTGCCCGACGACATGAGCGTTTCCCTGCACCACGAATGGCTGCTGCTGCGCCCGCGCACCGACTGGACCGTTGCCGGCACTAGCCACGCGGCGGGCACTCTGCTGGCCATAGGGCTGGACGCATTCATGGCCGGCAGCCGGGAGGTGCGCACCATCTTTGCCCCCACGGCGGCGCAGTCGCTGCAGTCCTGGAGCTGGACCCGGGACTTCCTGCTCCTGAACCTCCTGGCCGACGTGTCCTCCAAGATCCTGGTGCTGGATCCCGCCGCGGACTGGGCTGCGTCGGAACTTGACGCATGCCCGCCCTTGCACTCGGTGGACGCCTACGCCGTCGACGACGAGGACGCCGACCCCGAGAACCCCAATGCGGGCAACGACTACTGGCTCGTGGCCACCGGTTTCCTCACCCCCTCCACGGTGTACCGCGGCACGCTGGCCGGGCCCGGCGGCACTGGCGGGGCGTCGGCTGCGCCGGTGGCCGGCGAGGTCGCGGCGCTGGTGCGGGAGGCGCCGTCGTTCTTCAATGCGGAGAACTACAGCGTGGAGCAGCACTTTGCCGTGTCCGCCGACGGCACGCGCGTGCCGTATTTCCAGGTCGGGCCCAAAGACCTGGTGCTCGACGGCGGCAACCCCACCTTGTTGAGCGGGTACGGCGGATTTGAGGTTTCGCGCACGCCGGCCTACAGCGGGGCCGTGGGACGGAGCTGGCTGGAGCGCGGCGGCGTGTTTGTGGTGGCGAACATCCGAGGCGGCGGCGAATACGGGCCAAGCTGGCACACGGCCGCGCTGCAGGAAAACCGGCACAGGGCGTACGAGGACTTCGCAGCGGTGGCCCGCGACCTGTCCGCACGGAAGGTGGCCTCGCCGTCGCGCCTGGGCTGTGCGGGCGGCAGCAACGGCGGCCTGCTGGTGGGCAATATGCTCACCCACTATCCGGAGCTGTTTGGGGCGGTGTCGTGCGGGGTGCCGCTGCTGGACATGCGCCGCTACACGAAGCTGTCCGCCGGGGCCTCCTGGATTGCCGAATATGGCGATCCGGACGCCCCGGAGCAGTGGGAATTCATCAAGACGTTTTCGCCGTACCACCTGCTGCGCGCCGACGTTGAGTACCCGGCCACGTTCATCTGGACGGCCACCTCGGACGACCGGGTGGGGCCGGTGCAGGCTCGGAAGATGGCGGCACGCATGGAATCGATGCGGATTCCGGTGTGGTTTCACGAGGCGCTCGAGGGCGGGCATGCCGGGGCCGGAAACAATGTGCAGGCGGCGCGGCTGCATTCGGCGTCGCACGAATTCCTGTGGCGGGCGTTGAACGGGCAACTGTAGGCGGGAACGGCAGGGGACATTCACTCCGGACGGGAAAGCCAGCCTTCGCTGCACGGAGGCGAGGGTCCAACGCCGCATCACCCGCCTTCGTTTTGCTTTGTAGGGCATCTACTGGGTAAAGTTTGGGATGCTGGTTAGGGGCTTCTACCTTAGCCAGTGCTGGAGACGTGCCAGAGCGGCCGAATGGGCTTCACTGCTAATGAAGTGTGGGGCACAACTCCACCGGGAGTTCAAATCTCCCCGTCTCCGCAGATAAAATGCACCCTTTGATATTTCATCGAAGGGTGCATTTTTTGCGTCCGGCCTCCCAATCCACTGGTGGAGCCGGCTTTGGGGGTCAGCCGCAGGCAAGCGGCCAGT
>NZ_JBQSVT010000074.1:0-7004 GCF_052376555.1 Specibacter sp. AOP5-B1-6 | reverse complement strand
AATCGTGGCGAGGTCAAAGGTGGGCAGGAGGTGCACGGTGTTGATGCCTGCTGCTGCGAGTTCCCGGAGCTGGGCAGTTCCGGCGCTGTCGCGGGTGAAGGCGCGGTAGGTGCCGCGTTCTTCTTCCGGCACTGTGGTGTCGCCAATCGAGAAGTCACGCACGTGCAGCTCGTAGATGGATCGGTCAACCTGTTTTTCGATGACCGGGGCCGGCGTCTTGGCCCACTGCTCGGGTGCCCAGGCGGGCGCGTCGAGGTCGACGGCGATCGAACGGGTGGAGTTCGTTGTCAGGGCGATCGAGTACGGGTCCGTTGCCTGGTTTGTTTCGACCTTGCCCGTCGAATGGGCGTAGACGTTGACCTCCCATAGATAAGGTGCGTTCTCCGCAATCACCGTGGGTGCGGCCGTCCACGTTCCCGCTGCGGCATCCCACGTGGCGGCTGTGCGTGCAGGCTCTCCCGAACCGTCTGCGGGCCATGTCAGCAGTGTTGCCTGCTGGGCGGTGGGTGCCCACAGGGTGAAGCTGGGGCTGGCTTGGCTCCACGTGATTCCGAGCGTGTGCCCGGCCAGGGAGCCGGCATACAGGCTGTCCAGAACACCGGGGAGCTGCACGCCGGTGTAGGCGCTGAGCGCTCCGTGACTTGTCTGGGCGATTTGCAGCTGCTCCTTGAGCAGCCCTGCCGTTTTCGCCCGGTCCGTGGCTGCGGGGCGCAGAACGATGTAACCGGTTTTGAGTGCCGGAAATGTTGCAAGCTGCTCAGGTGAGAATCCTGCGGAATCGTAGCTGAGGTCAATGGCGCTGCCGCCGGAGACGGCACCGTCTGCAATTTCCAGTGCTGCAGAGGCTGAATGGAACAGCTGCCACGACGCGTCCGCAGCAGGGACCGGGCCGAGCAGTGCTGTCGGCCAGGCCAGGGTGTTTTCGTCGATCCACTTGCCTTGCAGCGTGCCGAGACCGGCGAGCGGAGAATCGGCCACGTCGATCTCGAGGATGTGCGTTGCCAGGGTGTAGCGGAAGATGATTTGCTTGCCGGTGCTGGCAGAGAACGCAAGGTTGTCGCCGCCGGGAGCACCGCCAACGCCGTAGTTTTCGTCCCAGCCAAGGCCATGCGCAGTTTTGACGGAGTAGTTGCCGGCCGCAAGCTTGTCGGTCGAGAACTCGTAGACGCCGTCACCGTCGCTGTCGTGCATGGATGTTGCAAAGCAGGCCGGCTTCCAGTCTTCACTACAGCCGAGCTGCTTTTGAAAATCACCGGCAAGCGTGATGATCGGTGCCTGCGAACTGTTTTGGGCGATCTTCGTGACGGGGTTCCAATGGAAGGTGACCGGTCCGCCGTCGTGCGTGTAAGCCAGGTTCTTCGCATCGCCACTGGAGTCACCGCCGGCGCCGTAGGCCAGATTCCAGCTGCCGTTCAGGGCGACCTTGTACTCGTAGTCGCCTGCCGGCAGCTCGAACGTGCCGGTGTAGATGCCATCTTCGTTCTTGGTGAGCTTTGCCGTTTCACAGGCCGGCTGCCAGTCGGCAGAGCAGCCCATGGCGACGTTGTGGTTGCCGGGTACTGAAACCATGCTGATCTCAGTCTCGGGCGTCTCGGCCTCCTCCGTGTTCACGGCGAATCCTGCGGAGCCGTAGCTGGAGGCGGCGCTGTGGTTGCCTGCCGCATCCGTTGTCACCGCGCGGTATTCAACGAGTGTGCCGGCCGGCAGTGCTTCGCTGTCGTGGAACACTCGGGGCGCGGTGCTCTCCGCGGTGCCGAGCGGTGTCCATTCGTCGCCGCCCACAACCCGGTAGGCGAAGCTCGTCTCGGCCCAACCGTTCTCGTCGATGCTTGCGCTCACGGCCGTGTTTCCGGTGAGGGCAGCACCCGCGGCGGGGAGGGTGAGTGCGATGTCAGTGGCAGCTTCGGGTGCAGTGACGCCCTTGTCGGCACGGTACACAACCGCGCTCATGGCTGGCACGGTGATGGTGGTGGCCCCTGCATCGTCGCTCTGCACAGCCGAGTCGGCACCGTAGAGGGGCTCGAATCCGCCGTCCTGCGTCAGCGTGGTCACCGCAACAGTTTTTTCCTCGGTGGCGTTGTTCAAGGCAACCAGGTATTCCACCTTTTCGTCCCGGTCAACGCGGGAGAACGCGTAGATGCCTGCCCCGTCCTCGGCATAACGCTGGATCTGTGCGCCCTGTGCAAGGGCGGGGTGGTCGGCACGGAGCTTGGCGAGTGCCGCAATGTGCGTGTAGAGGGGAGCCTCCGTGTCGAAGCGGTCGGCGGTGCCATTTGTTTCGCCCGTGACGAGCTTCTGCTCTGCGTATTCAGCCACCTGTGTGCCAAAGAGGCTCTGGCGCGAATTCTTGTCTTTTCCGTCGCCCTCGCCGGCGAAGCCCTGTTCATCTCCGTAATAGATCACCGGTTGGCCGCGGGTGAGGTAGAGCAGCTCGTGGGCGAGTTCGTCGCGTTCCAGGGGGTTGGCGGTGTTGTTGGCGAAGTAACCAATACGACCCATGTCGTGGTTGCCGAGGAAGGTGGGCAGCGCTGTCGGCGAGCTCTTCGTCGTCGTGAAATGGTCATCCCCGGCAAAAAGCGTTTGCAGTCCCCGTGCGGAGTTGCCGGTGGCATAGCCCACCGCGCCGTCTTGGAAGGCAAAGTCGAGAACCGAGTTCATGTCGGTCTCGCGCACATACGGGGAAAGGATCTTCTGGTCGGCACTGTAAACCTCGCCAAACATGAAGAAGTCATCCTTGCCCTGTTCGTGGGCGTAGTCGAGCACACCCGTGGTCCACTTCTGCCAGAATTCAAGGTTGACGTGCTTGACGGTATCGATGCGGAACCCGTCGATGCCGAAATCGACCCAGTCCTGGAACACCTCGACAAAGCCGTCGACGACCTTCGGGTGTTCGGTCATGAGGTCGTCCAGGCCGTTGAAGTCACCGTATGTTTCAGACTCACCCGACCAGATGGAGTCGCCACGGTTGTGGTACAGCGTGGTGTCATTCAGCCACGCCGGAACCTTGAGGTTCTTCTCAGCGTCCTGAACTTTCGGCGTGTACGGGAAGCTGGTGGCCGGGTCGAGATCGGGGAAGCTGTCCGAGCCTGCAAAGTCTGCGGGATCGAAGGGTGCCCCTGCGGCGTCCTTGTAGGGCGCATCCTTCTTTTCCAGGTAGGAGTATTGGTTTTGCTCGTTGGCAATAACGTCGGCCGTGTGGTTGGTGATGATGTCGAAGTAGACCTTGATGCCCTTGGCGTGCGCCTCGTCGATCAGTGCGGACAGTTCGTCGTTCGTGCCAAGGTGTGGGTCGATTTGAGTAAAGTCAGTCACCCAGTAGCCGTGGTAGCCGGCCGAGGCATCTGCTCCTTCGCCCTGCACCGGCTGGTTCTTGAAGCTCGGCGTCAGCCAGATGGCGGTGGTGCCCAGGCCTTCGATGTAGTCGAGCCGGTTGCGCAGGCCGGCGATGTCGCCACCGTTGTAAAATCCCTTGTCGCTCGGATCGTAACCACTTTGCAGGCGTCCTCCCGTGATGCCCGCCTCGTCGTTTGAGGTGTCACCGTTGTCAAAACGGTCTGTCATCACAAAGTAGAAATTCTCGCCCGAACCGGCTTGGCGGACGGGAGCCGCGACCAGTGCATCGTCGGCGTCACTGTAGTCTCCGCGCAGCTCAAGCGGCTGCACGCCGATTCGTTTCGTGGTGTCGTCAAAGGTGACCCGGATCCTGCTCTCCCCCGCAAGCGCCAGGGGAATGTTCTCGCTGCCGTGGCCATAGGCCTCATCCATGGACTTGTTCACGGCAACTTTGTAGTTGAAGGAACCAGCGGGAAGAGTGAAGTCTGCAGCGTAAACGCCGGCAGTGCCGGTCTCTGCCAGTTCCGTCTCGGGGCATTCCGCTGCCCAGTCAGCCGCGCAACCAAGTTCGTCCTGCAGGTCGCCCACGAAGGTGAACACCCGGTCGTCCGCCGCATCGGCTCCCGTGGCTGTGGCGATCGTGAATGCAGGTGCCAGCAAGGCTGAAGCTGCCAAAGCGCCCGAGATCGCCAGGGCAAGCGATCGTCGGGCGCGCAGATATTCTGTCATCTTTGACTCCAATAGTGATATGGCGCACAGGGCGCACAGCAATGCCTGTGACGCTAGCAGCGCATGAAACCTTAATGCAAGCGTTTCCATATAATTACGCTTGATTGTCGAAGATACTGCCCAATATTGTTGATTAAGCACTGGAAGCGTTTACAAAATTGACAGGTCAAGTTCCATGGCAAGTCGCGGAGGTGTACGATCCCAAGCTGCCTGTCACCAACGAAGTGCTCTGACCTGCGGTGACACTCAGTCCCAGATCACCGATATTCCCAGTTTCGTGTCACTTTCCTACGACACGCATCGTCGCCGATGAAAATAGCGGCTCAAGTTTCCCAGCGAGACGGCCAATCTGCCTGGGACCAGGAGAGCACTAGCGAACGTTGGGCCGGCATGGTCAGAGCCAAATCAATGGGCTCATGTGGGCCTGAAATCCTGTCCCGTATAACGCCCGGTCATCGGGCATTAAGTCGGGCAGGGTATACGGCAATGGGCCTCCTGTAGAACCATGCAGTTTCGAAAAATTCCGAAGTGCTCTGCACACGTTCCGGCGAAGGATCGGCTTACGGGACTGTTCGTCGGTGACTGTCCGGACGGACCCCTTGCGGGTGCTTCTTGCGAGGACGGGACGGCGGGCGATTGACCACCCGCATGAACGACCGAGGCTATTTTCCAGAAAACGAGCTCTTGTGTAGCGCCTAGGGCAACGGCTAGATTTACGTCGTCTGTGATTATCGATGGCGATCGTCACGACACTTAGGGCAGAGGGGGACCCCATGAAGATCCGTAAGTTTTGGACGTTGATTGCTGCCTTCCTGATGGCAGTAGCTGTCGGGATGTCAGGCCAGGCAGCGTCCGCTTCATCGCTCACGTCGGAAACAACGGTAGGCGTCACCACCGTTGCCGCGACCCAAGGTCAAGACACGGCCCTGATGGCGGCGGCATACAGGCCTTATACGTCGGCGAATTTTCGGTACAACCTGATCCAGCGAACCGGTTACGACCCCGGGTCGCGGTGCCAGGCGCACCACACCATGCCCCAGATCTACAACGAGTACTTCGGCCCTAAGGGCATTCAGATCCATGACCCGAGCTTCGGTCTGTGGTTGGTTTCGACTGCTGGGGTGGCCAACAACCACTCCGCTCTGGCCGCCGCGTACAACCGTGACTGGAAGAGATGGATTGACCAGAACCCGAACGCGACGAAGGCAACCGTGCTTCAGTTCAATGCGGCGATTACGGCCGTTTACGCGGGGTTCTACCGTTGCTGAAAGGTGAGCGTATGTCCGAGTGGGTTCGTATAGGGGCCAGATCAAGACGCAACGATGTGTGGCTCACCGTCTGCGGACAAGGTAAACCGAAGATCACCGGAGAACCCTGGTACATGCCCGACGGTGTCTCCAGTGTCTACCCGTTCATCGTGGACTGGCGTCCTGAAGAACTTCCGTTCCCGGTATGGCTTGCTCCCTACAACGGAGGTAAGAAGTTCGGTGACTTGCTGTGGACCGGTGGGATAGCGTTGAAGATTGCCTCCACTCGTTTCATCGAGGCACTTCTCGCAGCTGAGGTCACCGGTTACCGAACCTTCGACGTCGAGGTTCGAGACCACGCCGGCTCGCCTCTCGAGGGATACACCGGCTTCGCGACCGATCCGTCCCCGGGGTCTGACATCCAGAACCTCTACGGCCAGCCATATCAGAACTATGCTTTCATCGCCACACAGCGTGTCGTCAAGGCATTGCACGATCACGGAGCTGACCAGCTGGAGATCAGCCCCTACACCCCCGACTGACGTCGAACCCCTCGCGCAGAGAACGAATCGCGCGACCACAACCTGGTGTCGGAACACACACCAGTCTCAGGCGCCGCGGCCACAAGGGCGGGAGCGCCTCAGCATCACCGCGCCACCACAGCGAACCATGGGAGGACCGACCCACCGCCTGCACACACCCACCCGCGTCACCGACAGCGAATATAGCTCGCCTCGAGCGAACGGTGAACGTGCACAGCCCCTGAGGGTACCGGGAGACGCAGAGCTGGTGATATGGGCATCCCCATTAGCCCTACAGTACGGTTCGACATCAAGGAACAGCTGCGCCAATTCGCGAAAGCCGGCAGGTGCCCGGTGAGGGTTACGCCAACGACACAGTGATACTTCTTCGACCACTAAAGCCTGCAATCCTCGGAAGAAGCGCCCCATCGTGGGTCTGAACTGAGGCCTAAACTTAGGGCTTTTCGTGCTTCTCCCTAGTGGGCAAAGGGCGGTTGCCATTGATTACTTGCAGCCTTACAGCATCAAATTCCGGCGATATACTCACGCAAGCCGGGGATGGCGAAGTCAATCAGTCCACGGCCTGCGGGTTGGACGAGCCCAGCGTCGATGAGCCGGGCTCGGTAGTTGCCGATGGTATTTTTTGCGTCTCCGAGGCGCCTTCCAATATCAGCCGTGTTCGATGGCCCATCATCTTCAGACATTGCCTGTAAGAACTCGATATCCTTGGGCGATGCCGTGGCCAATGCCGCAGCTAGGACTACGCGAGTGTTTTTCCGGTGTGCGGCAGCTAAAGCCAGATCAACGCCTGCTGCTGTCAGCGGGGCTTCTGTGGACTCCGCTATCTGCCATAAGTGGTATCCCACCAGTTGTATGAGGAATGGGTAGCCTCCGGTTGATTCGGCTGCTTTCCGAATAAGTTTCGACGAAATTGGGTGTTCTAGGCTTGCAAACGTTTCTAGGTAGGAGTCTTCAACCTCGCGGATTGCCGCGGCATGCAAGTCGATTCGGTCGGCTCTGCGGAGGAATGTTGCGACGCCCTCATTGAGCAGATCGGAGACGGCGGCGGGCAGGCCTGCAAACAATAGAGCAATTGGCAGTCCTTGGCGGATAAAGTGCTGAACGAAGGCGGCCAGTTGTGCAAGTTCATCACGGTTGGCGCCGTGAATCTCGT
>NZ_JBQSVT010000073.1:0-7895 GCF_052376555.1 Specibacter sp. AOP5-B1-6 | reverse complement strand
GCTAATCACGCCTTGGTGCCCATCAGGTACTGGCCACGTCGCGACGAGAGCATCTATGAGGTCTTCAGTGCGGTCATCGATTAATTGTTCGGTCCATCCACTTGAGGAGACTTCCCGAACCCTTCGATTCATCAGGAATACGTCGTGTTGGTCCAACTTTGCCCGTTTCCCTATTTCTCCAAGCCATGGACCGTTGGAAATGGACGAGTTCAGGGACTTCGTTATCAGCGTGAGGTTTCCAAGTCTGTGAATATGGGAATCCCGGTCAATCTCTGCGGTTAGGTCAACGACAGGCCAGTGTTCTGACCAGCTACGAGGCATGAGATGTTCAATCGGCAAACCAACCCGTGGCACTCGAACTCCGGTTTTGGAACGCTTGTGACCTGTGAAGCCACGGTAGTGATCCTCCGCAGCTTCCAGGAACATTCGCAATCGGCCACGCTTGAATCGTCGATACGCCTGCTCGGTGGCCAAGGCGGCCCGTATTTCCGTGTCCCCAGGCCAATACGTGCTGACAGCGTCCAATCTGGTCAGAAACGACTGAACCCGATCAGTAACTTCCTCGGCAGGGGCATTGCGGTGCGTTCCAATCAGATCGGCAACAACTCGTCCAAGGTCACTCATCGAAAGTCTCATGAGGGCACGGCGCATAAACCAGCTCTCAGTCATTGCAATTACTCGACTGATCGTTTCAGAGGAATAGGAGGTTTGTGGCTCGTTCAACCACAGCAGTACCGGCTTAAGAGCCTCAATCTCCGCAGACTGCGAACGGTAAACACACATTTCAACGGCGTTCAAGTCTGCGTGCGGATCGGCTGCCTTCGCGCTCCACCCCTGGTAGCGCGTTGCCTGCTGTTTAATAACGCCGAGGAGGTCGACCATCGACTGGTCAGACTCATGCTCGACAAAATGTTTGAAGCGAGAAAAAGTCGATTTGGGGCCTATCTCCTCCCCTGCACGCGACACTAACCATTGGTTGAGAAACAGCGAGCTGCGGGATACCGGATACCGGCCAACACTGACTTCCTTTTCCCAGAATTTCTGTTCAAATGGCCACAACTCTGTGTACGCATACTTGGTGTCAACGCCTTCGGACTCCAGGCGCTGAAACACAAAGTTTTTGATGAGGTCAGCAGCGGTCAAAGGAGTACCACGAGCATTGAGAGTCTCGAAAATTTCCTGCGAGTTCTCCTCAGAGGTCAGTCCAATGACCACAATCTCCAGAGACTGGGTAAGAACGTTTGTGAGGATCGCGGCTTTAGTATTCGGTTCTACACCAGAGGCCTCATCTAGCCAAGCGTTGACCTGTCCAGAAAAATATTGATGTCCCTTGACCAACAGAGACGTTGAGTGGGCGAGGACCTCATAGTCGACAGGAACGGCGGCGAGCATGACCTCGTCGTATGCCAGCCGGTCCCGATTGGTGTGCCGCAACTTCAAGGACACATCATTACCTTGGACAAACGCCCCTGCATTGTGAGTCAATGCTGCAAGTTGCCCGGTTAGATGTTCAAGTCCGCGAGACTCAAAGGCTCCCGCGGCGGCGTCGAAGAATAATTGCAACGTTGTGAGCCGCTGCTGTCCATCAATGATTGACCAAGCCTGCATCGAACCCCATTGGCTAGACATCGCTTGGAGGACAACGGCGCCCAAGAAGTGGGTTGCCGGCTTTCCAGGATTCGATAACTGGAGTTCTACCAGACGGCGGATATCCTGCCAGAGTGGCGCCCACTGGCTTTCCTCATCCCACACGTACGCTCGTTGAAATAAGGGCACTATGAGATGCTGGGGCATCGTGAATACGGCCAGCGGTGTACGAACTCCAGTGTCCATCGATTGTTCTCCTTGATATCGGCTCGAGCCTAGATCCGAGTCCGCTACGAACTCTCTCGTCAGCGCACCCGCGTACACTTTGAGGTTTTCTTGCCAAGTTGCACCATGCGAGCAACCTAGAGGTTGGTGTACATAGTCACAGTATCGCTAGCCTCAGACAACCCCGCTCCATTGCCGACACCGAGTCCGCGACTTCGACCAGTCCGGCGAGTATCGTGGCCAAAACAGCCACTCTCGTCGACACTCATTTATTCAGTGCGGGGACCTCGAGCCGATCGAGCATCGACTGAGCGTCCCCTTGAATCGCGTAAAAGTCGCGTTCTAGGTTGTTGCGGAAGTCCCTAGCGTCGTGAACAGACTGGCTGGTTTCGTCAATCGCACCGATCCCTTTGCCGAACTCCGAATCGAGCTCACCCCGCAATTGGACAAGTGCTGTTTTCGAGATTTCGTCGCACTGGGCGAGGACGCGCCCGACTAGGGCACTCCGCCGGCGCATCTTCTCCTTCACGGCACGTACCTCCTGACGCTCATCGCTCCAAACCGAATATGCTTCTAGGGCAACAGGAAGGACCATATTTGCGCCCTTCGCGATCTTGCCGAGATTGTTCGCCCAGCGCACGGCTTGCCACGGTTCGAACTTTTTGCCGAGGAACTTTCCTGCCTTGTAGACAAATTTGTGCCCCATGCTACCTGCCGAGTTCTTGACACCGTTGCCTGCGCCCCAGACCGTCTCGAATGCTCTCAGATGCTCTGCAGCCTTGGGTCCCCAAGCGGGAACGCGCACGCTCTTCCCGGCTGGCTGCTGTGCAATGCCCGGGTGTACAAAGGTGCTCTGTGCCTCGATGTTCCCCTGCACGTCGACGGAAAGCAGCTGTCGGGCATACGGCGAGGCCTCGATCTCGCGTACCTCGGAAGTCAGATCCGCAAGCTGAGAAGCCAAAATGTCATGCACTCCTATCGCGAACCTCTGGTTTGCTGAGTCCAATTCTTCGTTAAGTGTCGAGGAGGCAGCGTCTAGCCTCGACCAATCTGTTGCTAGTGATTCTTCTATCGATTCCACAGTGTTCGCGAGACGCTCGGCAGCCCGGATGCACTCATTACGAAACTCGGTCTCCTGCCGCACTAAGGCCGAATCCAGCAGTCCTCGGCGGTTTGTGAGAGCGGCACGCTGGCGTGCCAACACAGTCAGGACCGCTTCCTCGGCGGGGTCATCGGTGAGGGCTGCGAGCGCTTCTCCCGCGACGAGTGCGACTTGTTGAAGTGGCACTCGGAAACAGGCCAAGTCACCACGGGCGTGGGCGATCCGGTTGATTGTGGCCCTGACCTCGTCTATCTTCGATGCATCGAAGCGACGAGCGGCCCGCAACGGGTCTGGCTCCTGCAGCCCACGCCGATAGGTTTCGGCGTCGCACTCGACCCACGGCACTTGGTCGGCGAAACCATTCAGTGCTTCACGGACCGCAGCTTCTCGTACCCCGGTTGCCGCGACGAGGCTACGACACTTGGTGACGACCACAAGCAGCTGTGGCCCTTTTCGCAGGTCCTCGGTGATGTGGCGCAGGTGCTCGACCAATCGGTCATCAAACATCTCGACAGTGACGGTGAACAAGACGAGATCAGCGGACCGCAAAGCTTCCTCAGCGAGCTCGTCATGCTCCTCCTGGCCAGCCTGCACACCTGGGGTATCGACTAAGTCAACGAGGCCGTCCCAATCAAACACGTCAACAGTGTCCGTCGCGACCGCCGAGTCGATCACCACCTGCGCGGTGTCATTAGTGAGGGCCTTGATCAGAGTCGATTTTCCGCTACTGTACTGCCCGGTAAGTACCATCCGAGGACGTTTGTGTTCCTCGATGACAAGCATCCGTTGGAATCTCGACGATTCGTCAGGGGACAGGTTTCCAAGGAGCATCACTA
The DNA here is from genome assembly GCF_052376555.1 of Specibacter sp. AOP5-B1-6. Lineage (NCBI taxonomy): Bacteria > Bacillati > Actinomycetota > Actinomycetes > Micrococcales > Micrococcaceae > Specibacter > Specibacter sp. AOP5-B1-6. Next base: position 4,145 of record NZ_JBQSVT010000073.1, on the reverse strand, counting down.
GGCGGCTCGAAAGGTCGCGCGCCATAGCTGGGGCAGAGTGGTACAGGAGGTCGTTCATTTGGTCAGGCTCCTCGGGGAACTAGGTTGTGGACAATCTGCACCTGGGATCCCAGATGATCAGATAAAGTCGCGGACCAGGCATCCAGAATTTGGTTTGGCACTGGGGCATTGGTAGTGACGGTGGTGCCGGTGGTGCTGCACCTGATGGAGGCTGGAACTTCTTCGGTCAGGCCGGCGACGTATGACATGGCACGCGCGCCAGGGAGCTCTTGGTACGGCGCCCTCCCAAAAATCATTGTCTCCGGTGAGGACGGGGGAAACAGCCAAGCCTCCGACAGCCCTTCGCTGGTCATCTCGATTGCTGTGCATACTCCAGGGAGTCGGGTCACCTTTCCAACTGACGCTGCGAGGCGAGGGCGACCGTCAGCACTGAGCAAGCAACGGGCTGTTGCGTGGTCTAGGGCTGAAATTGCGGGTCCCAGTGACTGCCGCTGGCGAGACACTAGATTGGCTACCGCCAGCGAGTCGACCTCGGCTTCTGCATGACCGGCGAAAACATGGGCAAGGTCTTCACGGATTCGTGTGATGGTCCCACTCAGCTCAGCCATCACCTCCTCTTCCAGCAAAGCGAGAACCTTGCCGATTTCCGTTTGGAGGAGCTGTCGGTTGGCTTCTAGGATCTTTCCTTTGCTTATGAAGAAGGACTGAACCTTTTTTCGCAACGGAGTGACGAGAAATGAGCCAGCCACATTGATCGCTATGCCAGCAAGGGCTCCAACGACGGTGCCTGCCGGGCCCAGAGTTGAACCCACAGCCATGCCAAACGCCATCAAAGCGAGCGCCCCGCCTCCGCCAACGACCGCACCCGCCACACGTCCTTTCCACAACCCACGGAAGTCGTGTAAACCTTCGACCTTTAATCGTCCACGAACAGCCGTCGTCCACTCGCGCTCCGTCTCGGCCCTTGTGTCATCGATTGCTCTCTCCAAGTCGTTGCACCTCGCCTTCAAAACCTCGTCGAGCTCAGCGACTAGATCAGACTGTTCCTTCTCCCAAAGCTCAGCGACCTGCGGGCCAAAATCTGTAACCGACCCATACCACCCTTGCCGGTTACCGACAATGCGGACAACGTCGTCCTCCATTCTCTGGCTGCAGGCGTTGATCAGACGTGCGGTACGTAGTTCCTGGTCTTCCCGCATACCTCGAGCAAAGTCAACGATCTCATGGGTGCCCTGCTCAATAATGGCGAGAACTTCAGTTAGCTCAAGTACTCGTGATCGGACATGATCAGTCTCGCGCAGGACGCGCCGACCTGTACGCCGTTCCTTGCTCTCTTGTTCCAAGATGGCAAGGACGCTTCTCAGACGGCTCGCCTCCCATAGCTCGACATCAGTCTCTCCGACTGCCAAAGCTTGGCGAGCAGCCTCGGCGTGGAGCATCACCTCGGCGACCGGGCGTACGGCCGCCGTGGAAAGATGGGTACGGATCGTTCTGAAATGGCCCTCGTGTTGAGCAAACACGGCGTCTTGATCCTCAAGGAAATCTTCTCGGTCCAGATCATCGGCCAGTGGTGCGCGGCAATTCAGTGCCACGACGACGGGTTTGCCGCGCAACGCCACAGCACGTAGCGCCTGGGCAGTCTCCTCTTGGAAAGAGTCATTGCTCGCTATCCACAGTATGAGGTCAGCACCTGACACCTGGGCCATAGCTTGGGCAAGGTCATCCTCACCATCCTTTGCTCCCACTCCTGGCGTATCAACGATTTCGACATTGTCTAGTTGCAGCGCACGAGCCGCGAAGACGTCTCGCGAGTACCGCTGCCGACCGTCCCCGATCCGTTCCTCTGAGCTTCCAGTCAGCGCCGCCAGGAGTGTACTCTTGCCAGCCATCGTTCGCCCCATCAGGACGACCCGCATTGGCGCATCCGCCAGCGGCACGTCTCCCCATTCGGAGGGCGACAGTAGACCGAGAAACTGTCTGGTCGTTTCGTTCGCCGAGACAGCGTCCAGAGAGCGCTGATAAGACTCCGTCAGAAGCGCTCGACAGGCTTCAATGGCCTGTCTGTGCGCCGGCAAGGGATCCTCGAGCGATGGCTCTGGACCGAAGAACTGGTCCCGAGCATCGTGACTCCATTCGTGCCTGTCTGCGCCAACCAATCGTCCCCCTAGAACTACCCACTTTGTCCACATGATCATAGTCGCTGCAAGGAATGGGGTTGCTCGTCGACCATCCCATAACGCCTCCCAAAAAAATTGGTCCCTCGCGCACCGGGCGCAAAGAAAGCACTATTCAACCCTTGCATTTCGTTGAAACCGGCCAGCCAGATCCAATCGCCAATATTCACCTAGCCGATCAAACGATTGCCAATAAATTGACACCGGAGCCTCTATTGCTGAAGCCCACCAGTTGAGTTACACGTCTGGCATCCAAGGCCTTGCCCGTGGCGGGAAGTTCCACGGGCAGTCATGGTGTTCTGGGCCCAACTGGCCATGATTCTGTATGTCTACGAAAAAGTGCCCAGAATGCCAAGCCCCGTTTGAACCGCGGCGCACCACCCAGCTGTACTGCTCAGCCACTTGCTCGGGACGATCCCGTGAGCGGCGCCGCCGGGACACTCGGCGAGCCACAGCAAGAACTAGCACCCAAACCCTCGTTGCCATTGAGCACGCCAGTGGCAACGCTCGCCTCCTCAATGCGGAGAAAGAGCACCTGCACAGTTTGCAATCTGGAACATCCGTCATCCTGTCCAAGTCCCAGGAAACTGTCCTGGCTCGGGACAGAGTCATCGACGATCAGCGAACCCAGCTGCACGTATTGGCCAACAAGTATTTTGACCAGTCCAGTCAGCTTGCAGAGGCCAAGGCTGAATGCGTCGAGCTGAAACTGGAGGTCTCGCGAATCCTGAAGACTAGAAACGCTGATCTGCAGGACCTGATGCAGATCGCCGTTCGCATGCTCCAACTCACCGACCACCTCGGCATCCCCCTTGACCGGCCCACCGCGGAAATCTTCCACCGTCGCGGCTGGAACACGAAGATCTCGGAAGAAGCCCGATGACTATCTCCATCGCCCGCCTGACCGCGAAGAGCGGCGTCAAGTACCTGTTGAAAACCACCATGCACGACGACGTCCCCCTCACCCCAAGCGACGCAACGAGCTACTACATGAAGGCCGGCACTCCCCCTGGCCGGTGGATCGGCAGCGGCTTGGCTGGAATAAGCCGTGAAAGGCTGGACCCCGTCACCAGTGACGACGCCACCGCAGTCTTCACCAACGCCGACCACCCGGACACGCACCAGCCATTGGGCCACCACCACGGAAAAGCCACTATCGCCCATCGCAACGGTGAGGAAATCCAGCGCGTTGCCGTGGCCGGATTCGACCTGACGTTCAGCGTCCCTAAATCCATTTCCGTCCTTTGGGCGCTGGCTTCACGCGATGAACAGCAGCAGATCCTCGCCGCTCATCATAATGCCGTCAATGAGGTCCTGGAGTGGCTCGAGGAATCTGCCATCCACACCCGCACCGGCCGCGGCGGAGTCGCCCACGTCGCAGCGAAGGGCGCCGTGGCCGCCGCGTTTGACCATTGGGAATCCCGCGCCCGAGATCCCCAACTCCACACCCACGTGGTCATTGCCAACCGGGTGCAGCGGGCAACTGACGGTGCATGGACCACACTTGATTCGAGGACGCTCTACAAGGCCACCGTGGCGGCCAGCCAACACTACAACGGCCTGCTCTTTGACCGCTTGCAGGAACGCCTGGGCGCAGTGCCCGATTTTCGGCCACCCACCAGCCATGTGCGCAACGCCCGCCATGAGCTCGTAGGCGTCGATGACGCCCTGATCCATGAGTTCTCCAGCCGCTCTCACAGTATTGAAGAGGAGAAGGACCGGCTGGTCGAGGCATGGAGGCTGGAACACGGCCGTGAGCCCTCCCCCACCATGGTCATCAGGCTGCGCCAGCAGGCCACACTCTCGACTAGGCAGGCGAAGGGCAAGGATCCGCGGCCGCTCAGCGACCTGGCAGACGGCTGGCGTTCCCGTGCCCAGCGACTTGGCTTTGACCCAGACCAAGTGGTCCGCCAAACCATCAACCATTCCCACGAACGCCCCATCACCGCCGCCGACCTCACAGGGTTATGG
>NZ_JBQSVT010000072.1:0-8112 GCF_052376555.1 Specibacter sp. AOP5-B1-6 | reverse complement strand
CGGTCGGGCCGGTAACCCAGGATGGTTCCCTGCGGCACTGGTGTCGCCGGGTCTGGCCACGAGGTACTCCTACCGCGCGGCGAGGATGATGCAAGATGCGCATCAATGTATATCGTGAAGGCTGTCGAGAACCTGCTTGCATCATGACAGATGACCGTTCTCGACCACGTGCGATGGCAGCTGCCGCGAATGGTGTGTATAGAGGAGGCTTTCGGTAGCGGGTGTGGGTCGATCTGGTAGCGGGTGCGGGTGTATCGGGTAGCGCTTTTGCTCCCGGCGGGCGAGGATGGCTTTCACCCACGACATTGGTGTCGTGGTTGGTGAAAGGAAACCGACTGTAATGGCTGATTACCGACACATCATGTCCCTGCTAGTGCGGGGCTATTCATACCGGGACGTCCAGGGGTTGGTGGGTTGTTCGCATCGCACGATCGCGAAGGCCCGCCAGATCCTTGACGCCGAGGCGTTCACGACTGATGAGCAGATCCAGGCGCTGATGGCGGAGGACGTGGACCGGTTGTTCACGGACGGGCGGAAGACCTCCTCCGGCGAGTTCGTCCCCATCGATATCGAGGCGGTGGTCGCGGCCAGGATTGGCCGGAAAAAGCCGGCCTTGAAGGTTTTGTGGGCCCGCTACCTCGGAACACCTCCGGGCGGATCCGAACGGTTCTTTGGGTATGACCGGTTCTGTGAGATTGTTGCCGAGCATGTGCGTGTCAATGACTTGACGAGCCCGATCACGCACGTGCCGGGGCGTACGATGCAGGTCGATTGGGCCGGGACGCGGATGCAGCTGACGGACCCGATTACCCGGGATACGAGGAACGTCTCGGTGTTCGTGGCGTCGTTGCCGTATTCGGGCATGATCTTCGCCCACGGCTTCCTCGACGAGAAGATGGCAGCTTGGTGCGACGCGCATCGGCGGGCCTTTGAGTACTTTGACGGGGTCAGCATGGTCATCGTGCCCGACAACGCTTCCACGGCATCGAACCAGATCAGCCGGTACGAAAAGGCCCGGGACGTGAACCAGTCCTATGCCGCGTTCCTGGAGCATTACCAGTGCGCGGCCGCCCCCACCCGGGCCGCTGCACCGAAAGAGAAGGCGAACGTGGAGGCGGGGGTGAAGGTCGTGACGAACTGGGTCATCCATTTCCTGGCCGAGCGGCGATTCTCGGACCTGGATGAGTTGAACGAGGCCGTCGCCGAACAGGTGGAGGTGATCAATGACCGCACACCGTTCCGTGGCGAGGCCCGGTCCCGCCGGGACTGGTTCCAGGAAACCGAGCGTGCGGAGTTGATGGAGTTGCCGGCGCAGCGGTGGCAGCAGGTGGAGTGGCGCAAGGCCAAGGTCTCCCGGGACTGGCATGTGTTCTCTGAACTCGAATAAATCTTACATATCATCCTAAATTTCCGGCATCAGCCGGCGGCCTGGGGGCCGATGGGTGGGATGCCGAGATTGACGGGTGTGTTGGTCCGGCGTTGTACTTGGGCCAGTTTGTCTTCGGCGCCGGCGAGGCTGACTTCGAGGCCTTCGACTTCTCCGAGCCAGCCTTGCTCGTGGGCTTCCACGACGCGGGCTTGGAGGTTGTCTCTGATCTCGATTAGGCGGGTCTGCTGGTTCGGATCGGGCCAGAGCAGGGAGCATCGGATGCATGCGTGTTCGTGGATGCAGTTGCTGCCGAACGCGCGGCCGCAGGTCCCGACCGATACTTTGCGGCGTTGGAAATGGCCGAGGAATTGCTGCCACTCCTCGTCGGTGGGCTCGCGGTATTCCTCGCTCGGTCGCAGGGCGCGGCGCCGGGCGATAAACGCTCGGTGGGCGGTGATGGTTTCCTCCGGATAGACGGCCTTGTATCCCATGGTGACGCCGATGTCCTGGTGGCCGGCGATGACCTGGGCGATGTGCGGCGGTAGCCCGTTCATGATGGCGTCGGTGATGAAGATCCTGCGAAAATCATGTGGGGTGAACCGTAGCGGCTGCCCGTCGTCAGGGCCTGTCAGGGCGGTGCGTTCCAGTGCTTCGTCGAGCAGGGTGGAGGCGAAGCGTGCGGTGATGGCGCGGTGTTCGCCGTTGACGAGGTGTTGGAACAGCAGCGGGGCAGGTCGGCGCCAAACCAGTTCGTGTTCGTCTCTGGCACTAACCAGGGGGATGGTGCCTTCCGGTTTGCGGTGCCGGCTGATGATCGTGGAAAGCACCTCTGCAAGTTCGGGGCTGATCACCAGCAGCCGTTCGGTGTCGGTTTTGGATGGGGCGATCTGCAATAGCGGAATGAGTTCCCCGCTGTCGGGGAGCCGGTATTGGATCAGGCTGTGGTGGCTGATCTCAAGCAGTTCCTCGATGCGGACGCCGGTGTGCCGCAGCACCTCGATGACCGCCCATGCCCAAAATGCATGGTCTTCGTCGCGGTTGAGCAGGGTCTTTCTGGTGGTGTCCGGGTCGGCGACCCAGACGTTGGCCGTGCTGCCGTGCGGACGCTTGATCCTGGTCATGGTGATGTCGTCGGCGGTGAACGATTCGCCAGGCCCGACGCGTAGCCCGGCCTCGAGGAGCGCCGCTGATTGACGGCGCCATGTGTTGGTGGAGTTGGTCAAGATAGGCATCACCGGCAACCGCGAGCGGGTGCGGCTGTCCATGCGTGCCTTGCGGTGCCGCACCATTTTCCGGCGTGACAGATCGTCTTGGCTGATAGGGCACGGCGCCACCCACGGTGCCCACCGGCTGGGGTCTTCCAATGCCCACTGGGACAGGTCGAGGTAGAACGCCCGGACCGCGGCCAGAATATCCAGGTGCGACAGCCGCTCGGTCTTGACTTGGATTTCCTTGCCGTCGCGGATAATAATGCGGGTTTTGGTGCTCAGGCGTCTCTTCCACGCACCGGCAACATCGCGCGGTAGGTTCAACGATTCGATGCCCTGGTGGTGGCGTTCCAGGTCGGCCCAGAAGCAGCGGGCCAGCGCGTAGGCCAACGACAGCAGCGTGGAGTAGTCGACTGATGGCTGCCGCTCACGCAGGTAGTCGACGAGCAGGTCGCGTATTGGGGTGCAGGCAATGTTGTAGCGGTCGACGAGTTGTTCGACGGTGCGTTGCCCGGCGCTGTGGATCTGTTTGAGGCTCGGTACGTCGGCTGTAAGGATCCCGGCTTGCCGTAGCACTCGGATGCTTGCCCCGGCCGAGGGTGCTTTGCCGCGGATCTTCTTTTCCAGGTCGATGACCTCGAGGACGTCACCGACGGTGACGTCCCCGACCGTGCCGCCCTTTGCGGCGACGATTACGGCGCAACGAAACAGGATGTGCTTGCCCACGTCGGTGCCGACTGTCTCGTTACTGTCGCAGTGGGCGCGCAACCGGGCGAGTCCTTCACCGTCGCGGGTACGGGTCAGGTGACGGACCAGCTTGCGTTTCTTTCCTCCGGTCAGCAGCCACCGCAAGGACGGGCGAACCACGTCGAGGCCGACGGCGATCAGAAAGGAACTGGTCATTACCTCCAGCCGGGAGGGCGAGTAGTCGCCGCGCTGGCGTAGCCACCGGGCGGGCAGTTCGGCCCAGTCGTCGCCAGCCGCGTCGGCTCCGCTGGCCAGCCACCGTTCCTGCCAGGTGTCGCCCGGCTGCTCTGCCAACCAGTCCAGGAGCATCAACAGCCCGCGAAGGCCCATCAGTCGCATCGATTTCGATACCGGGGCACCCAGCGCTTCCGACGCCTGTTGATCCAATGTCTGCCTGTCGACGCCGGTGGCCGGCCACCGATCGACGGTGGGCCTCGGGGGAAACCGTGCCCGCCATGCGGCCACGTCCCTGGTGTCATCCGACTGTGGCGACCCGTTGCCGTCGGTGTCCTTGCTTTGTTCTGCCGGGGCCGCAGCGGTAATGATGCTCATAGTGTGGCCTTTCCAAAGAGCACGGCCAGGGTCTCCGGCGAGTAGCCCGGCGCCGGCGGCGGCGGCTGTTCGACGCGGTCGCGGGCGGAGTGGTGCGCCAACACTCGAGCGATCACGTCCTCTTTTCGGGGCGTGATGTAAATCTGGGTGGTCGTCAGCCGGGCATGGCCCAAGACGTATTGCACGTCAGTGAGCGGCATCGAAGGGTCCTCAGCCATCCGGTAGGCGGCGGTATGCCGCAGCGCGTGCAGCGTTGCCTCTTGGCCGGCCGCCTGGCCGGCACGCTCAAACATGCGATGTGCGGCGTGATAAGTCAACGGTCGCGCCGGACGGTCCAGCGTCCACCACAACGGCTGCAATGGGCCCTGCCCGATCGCATCTTTCATCTCGACCTGATACAAACGTAGCCACACGAACGCGTCGGGCGACGCCGGCAACTCCTGCACCTCCTTGGTTCCTTTACGCACCACCGTGATCAGTTGCCTTCCCGGATCCACGCCGCCCTGGGTAGCCGACAACAACTCCGAGGCCCGCGCACCGGTAGACACGTAGAAGGCCACCATGGCGCGGTCCCGATTCGAGCGCAACTTCGCGAAAATCTCATCGAAAACCCGATCCGGAATGTTCCGCGGAATCCTGCGCTGCGGCCTGGGCCGATACAACCCCGACTTTTCCATCCGGTAGGGATCCATAGGATTGTGATGGGCGTTCGCCCGCCCGGCGCGGCGGGACCGAGCAAGCGGGAACGGATTGACCAGCGGACCCGATCCCACATCGCGGTGGAAATCGTAGAAGCCCCGCAGCACCGTCTCGCTGTGGAGCCTGGCCGAAATTGAATACCCGCGGCCCTCCCGGGCCACCACCGCCAGCCAGCGGCAGAAATCCCGCGCCTCGATCCGGGAAGCACGATCCCAAGCCACGCCAATTGCCCACAAGAAACGGAACCAGCGCAGCAGATCCATGCCATACGAACGGACGGTTGCCTCGCTGCGCCCGGCCGCCAACAGGTCAGCAAAAAACGCCTCGACGGCTTCGACCGTGCCACCGTCCACGCCCACCAGCCGATACGGCTCCCACCGCGACCCGGTCGCCACCAGCGAACCGACCGCAGGCAAACGCAGACTCTCCAGCTCTCTGGAACATTCAGATTCATCGACCATGATCCAAGACGCTATGTCACCAGCTGTTCCGTCCCTCTGCGACATGCCCAAACCCGGCAGGCTGTTCAGTCAACAGGTGCAGCTCGATACGGCCAAGTATTCCGTTCCCCACCAGCACGCCGGGCAGGTGTTGGATGTGAGGATTGTTGGCGAGCAGGTCGCCATCCTGGCTGGCGGGGATATCGTGGCAACCCACCAGCGTGCGGCGCGGCGCAACAGCTTTGTCACCGACCCGGCCCATGCCCCGGCCGGGTACGAGGACACCTCGTTGTTGTGGACCAGGGCCTACTTCCTGCGGCAGGCCGCGAAGGTCGGCCCCTACACGGTTCAAGCGTTGACGCAGCTGCTGGACCGGTTGAAGATCGAAGCCCAAGGGTATCGCTCGTGCATGAACATCCTGGGTCTGGGCAAGGGCGCCAACCGCGGCCTGCTCGAGACGGCCTGCCGCACCCTGCTCACCCAGGAACCGGCCCGGCAGGTCAGCTACACGGCGCTCAAGCACCAGATCACCGTGGAACGGGCAGCCCATACCGGGCGCCCCTCTGTGCAGGACCCACCCTGGCAGGATCCAGGAACACCACCGCCAGCCCCGGCCCTGGGCAGCCGGGACACCCGGGGAGCCCACCTGGGCGGGATCTCCCAATTCAGCCTCGAGGCACTGACCCGAACCGCCGTTGCCGGCGGTAACGGGAAGGAGGATGGCCGTGCTTGATGACCACCTGACCGAAGATGACATGGGATTGTTCACGGGGTTGCGGATGACCGCGTTCGGGCAGGCGGTGATCGATATCGCCAATGACCCCGCCTGTGACACGTGGACGTTTTCCAAGAAGATTCGCCACGCGCTGGAACTGGAAACCACGGCCCGGTCGCAGCGGCGGATCCTGAAGCTGCTCAAGGAATCGAAGACACCGAACCTGGCCGCCTGTGTTGAGGAAATCCACTACCTTCCCGACAGGACGATCAACCGGAACGTCATCGAACGGCTCGCTTCCTGCCGGTGGATCGAGAACGCCACGAACTTGGTCATCCTCGGAAAATCCAGTGTCGGCAAGTCCTACCTTGCCCAAGCCATGGTCAACGCAGCCTGCCGGCGCGGCTACACCGCCCGCTACTTCAGGCTCGATGACCTAGCGAACACACTGGCCGTCTACCACCGCTCCGACCCCGAACGGCTGGCATTCCTTCGCACCCTGCACGACTGCGACACGCTTTTCCTCGACGACTTTTTGACCACGCCGATCACCCCGGAAACAGCAAGTGAACTGCTGAACATCCTCGCCGGCAGGGAAAACCGCGGCGCCACCGTCGTGAGCTCCCAGTTCGACCCCGAGGACTGGTACAAGTCGCTGCACGACGCGGTCGTCGCAGAGTCCATCCTCAACCGCATCGTCTCGACCAGCGAGATCATCCAGCTCGACGGACCAAACATGCGCCTGCACAACCACACCCAGAAGGAAGACCGCGCGAGCACCTAAAACAAAAAGACAGCGGCGTGGGACCTGGCGATACCGGGTCCCACGCCGCTACCCGATCAACCCAGACGCACTACCGGATCGACCCACACCTGCTACCGAATGCCTCGTCTAAACAATGGTGTCCATTGGCGCCCATCAGGCAGGCCGGCGCAGTCGTGATGACATTTGCAGACCAATGGCAAGACATGCCGCAATTGTTGGTTCCTGTTGGTGGCACGGCATTTGTTGGCGATGCAGCCCTAGGGCCCAAGCAGGCTGCGGGCACGGGCTTCATAGGATGAGCGATATCGGTGATTCTTTTGCACCGACTGTACGTTTCGAGGCTATTTGAATATCTGCTCCTGTGGTGGGCTCCAGTGGCGTTGCCGGGAACCGTTGCGACAGTTCGATGAGCGGTTGCCGGCAACGGGCCACTGGGAGGCTTCTCTGCACGTTGCCAGGTCCAGGGAGCGGTGTGAAGGCGAGAGTCAGATGGTGTTCTGTGCGCAGTGTCCGCAGTAGGGCCGGCGCGAGTGGCTCGGATGCGGTGACCGTGCCGGGGCGTCCATGGGCCGGGTGTTCCACACAGCCGTTCTGGATCGAGGGCTGCGTCAGTAACATGCGGGAGGAGCTCGGGGCCGCTCGGGAATGGATGGAACCGTCAGCCAACTGTGGCTCACACCCAGTCCGCTGTTGGCCCCCACTGGCACTATCAGTGGCCCCCGAAGCGCGGCATACTCATTGCTGGCGGCCCTTTGAAGTCGGCGTTTCCCGTTGTTCCGTCCAGTTGTATTTTTCTGGGCGCGAGCAGTCGGAGCGCGTACCGCCTTCCTTGCCAGCACTGTGCACAGTGCGTGAATTCCGTTGACGGCTTAGCCCGTCCGTCCGCAACTGAGCAAGAGTTCGGCGTCGTAGTACTTGCAGCTGGACGTTCAACATTCGACGTAGTGGAGTTGAACATGATGATCTGCACTGCAGGGTCTGGCAAGTTGACTGCTGTGCATGCTTTGCATGCTGGGCTGTCATGGGAGTCGTGTGCTGGCAACAAGAAGCAGGAGCTGGCTGATGGCGCCTCAGAAGGTGTGGCCAGATTGGTTGTGCCTATCGGCGCCTATCAGGCAACCGTGGGACCGTAGTGGTTGAACCGGGGTTTCTTACTGGCTGCAGTTCTGGACCCTGTCTGGACTGCTGAGGGCGTGATGGTGCCTCAAGCATGGAGGCGCCCACGCGGAGCCGAAACACACCCGGCGTCGGAATCGAAGATCGCGATGGTGCAGACCCGGAGTTGTGGGTATGCCGCCGACGTACACGCTGGCACGCCCGTTGCCTGAGGTACGGGTGGAAGACGAAGGCCAAAATGGGCGTCAGCTGTTGGACGGTAGGCAATCGGCTCTTTCGTATGGTCGTAATCCAGCGCACTGAGCACGGTTATGGTGTGGAACACCCTATCTGAGCACGAATTGCCCAGGAGAGCCTCGCGGAAGTCTCGTTGGGCTTCGGGACTTCCTGCAAGAATCCCCCAAAAACCTTGTGTTGCCGGGGTTGCTAGGGGATATTGACTGGTGACTGCCCGCCGTTTCGAATCGGTGCCCAGGGTCACACTGTTTCAATTGGATATG
>NZ_JBQSVT010000071.1:0-8756 GCF_052376555.1 Specibacter sp. AOP5-B1-6 | reverse complement strand
TCATTACGGCCCCAGGCAATGAATGCGCCGCGACGTATTTGGCAGGGCACGCACCGTCCACAATGTGTGTAGTTGAATCGTTGGAATCTCCCACAACTAGTCGATGCTCCCGCCTCTTCCGACAATAACGATTGGTCTAAACACTCGCGCAGCATTTCTCCCTTCGTCTTCTCTGCGTAGGGGTTTACAATCTTGACTCGAAGCCCTGCGCCGTCGAGCACCTCCTGCATTTTGCCAAGAAACTCCGGATGAGCCGTGCGCGTACTAAGGCTTCCGATACGGGCATTCGTAAGAGGCGGATTTATGGCGATAAACCCATTTTCACAAACATACAAAGGGACAGTTTCTCCCGCCAAGTAACGCTGCGTTGAAGTGGCTGCAAGCACCGCGAAAGCAAGAAAGATGATCGATCTCGAACGTTGAGAAGTCTCTTTGATACTACGTTTAGTACTGGCATTATGGTTGATCTGCAGATGCTCGAGACCGCTGCCAATCTTCTGCGCGAATCGGATTTGCTTTGCTGCATCGCCACGTACGGTCTGGCTAACTGCCAGGGTCTTTTTTCCCATAGCGGCCAGATCAATTGCGCCGATCAATGAGTCCAATCCTCCTGACAAAAGCGCAACCGAATCCGCGGCTGAGTATTGTGGCTTTTTTGGAGCATCTGGTAGTAAACCTCCGTCTCTGAAGCTGATCTGCCAACGATCTGTAGTAAGGAAGTTGAGGCCAGCAGACAGTGGTGCCACTATCGGCCGCCACGGTTCCACGTTGTGGAGTGCTACGTTGAGGTCGAATTCACGAGTCCATCCATCCGGGCTCTTGTCGCGCTTTGTTGCACCATCAGCCACGACCACGGAAAGTGCAATGGCCAACAGATCCCATGCCGCCGGGGCCGGACTCAATTTCTTGCGCCGGATTGCCCGAGCCGCGGCCCCGCCCGCACTCGCCAAGTCGTTCGACCTCGTTTGGCCAAAGAGCACGACAGGTATCGCCCCTGGATCAATGTTCACCAGAGCAGAACTAGGACCGGTAATGTATCTCAATCGGTGAACTCCTCGAATATTCGCATCGTCTCATGAAGTGCAAGCGTGGTTAGTTTCGACACATTCATTACTGTTGCCAAAACGCCACCTTCTCGGACTGTCCTGAACGCTGCCGAAACTTGTTGGCTAATGAACTCGCGGACCTGCCTAAGGCGCCGTAATGCGGTAGCTGTATCTGGGGCTTTGTCCATCAAGGACTTTTGAAGGTCAAGACAAAACCGTCCATAAACGTCGAGTGCTGCATATCGTTCAATAACGTAGGCGCGTTCAGCATCCGTTATAGCCAATAGGTCGGCGTTTGGGAAACGAACCAAAAGATCTGAAAGCGCGTCACGGATCGCACGGCGTGAAGATTCCCGATCTTGTGTGCCATTTTCAGGACTGGCAGCATTGACGATTGCATCAAGGACTACATTGACATCATTCCCGCTGGCCAGGGCTATATTGCGCAGTAGATCTCCATCGGAGACCCTACCTGACTGAAGCACTTGGTTTAGACGGCCTGCCGTGACTGCAGTGCTCCCAAGGCGACGCGTCATTGTGTCGCTGCCGCCGTAGCCCGTCCTTACATAGTGGCCTAATGTTCGCTTGAGATAACGTGTGTCTCCGGAACGAACAAATCCGCCAAGCGCACGACGGGTATCGCGGAATCGTGCTGGAGGCGCCAAAAATTCAAGAGGCTTAACTGTGCCTACTCCTTCCGATGGAGCCTCAACCTCGGGAGGCTCTGGATCATCTAGTTGGTCCGCCCAGGGCGGCACGAGAGAAACCCCGCCACCCGGACCAGAACTACTTTGAGACGTTCCCATTTGATCCCCCACTCTTGATGGTCTTTTTCACTGGACCCTCCACTGTGGATGATTTGCTCCAGTGTTCAAGTACTTCGACAGCCCAAGGAAGCGATTTAATCTTTGGCACGATACTCGGCTCAATCTGCTGTCCCGGACGTTCGATGAGAAAACCAGCCAGAGTTACACCTTGAGTGGGGTCAATATCGGAGATAGTGATACACGCTTGCAGAATCGGCGGGACTCCCCACACTTGTTCTTGACGCGCACGGGCCAGCAGTCGTTCCATGATGATTGCTATCTCAGTTCGGGGAAGCAGTTTTAGGCTTTCCCTCAGCGCTTCAGCTTCATCGGGAACTTCCAGTAGTGCGCTGAGTAGGCCCGCGGCTTCAGACGAGAGGCGGTCAGAGGAAGTAATCAGCGGAGCTTGCTCTCGCCCAACATACAACGCACCTCGCAGATCCACTTCCGAGATGGCAGGTTGAAGCGTCAGCCATTCGCGGACAAATGGATCATCCCACTCGCCCGTGGGCTGGAACTCTTGTCCAGCGACAGCTGCGCTCTCCCATTCGGATAGAAGTCGGGGTTTGCCGTCGGGATCAGCGTTTACTGCGGCCGTCAGCGCTGAATAGGCCGCTTTCGGTGCGATTCGTTCAAATAGAAGTAGTTTTGCCAACACGGCCTCATCTACACCTACGCCTTGAGATGCAGAGATGGTCATTCGTATCGATAAGGCATTGAGGAATCGTTTGATGAGACGAGGATTGCCTGAGATACTCTTGGACGTTGTCATGAGGGGTGCTAGGCGTTCTGCAGTATCAAGCCGCGCTGTGAGTGTCGGAGGCAGTACCACCCCGCAATTGGCGACGTAATTTTTATCTACGCGCTTTCCCTTCCACGATTCCTTAAGCTGTGCGGCGACCGCGCTCCTTAGGGTTTCTTTCTCAGGGATGCTAAGCTCGCTATTTTCGATGAAAAGCAGCATCATGTATGCTCGAACTTCTTGAGTTCCGAGCGCCGGCACACGGATCGGGATTTGAATAAGTTTGTCAAAGTAGTTAGTGACAAGAGTTTCATCATCCAGTCCCTGGAAATGCTTCTTTACTGCGTGTTTGATCATGTTGTCGTCGGCTGCGATTACGAACGCGGTGTTATTCAGGAACAAGAACAAGCGGATTGCTTCAAGAGTTGAAATTGTCGTATCAGGCAAGCAACGATCTAAATCGTCGATAAGCACGACCAGAGTAACGCCAATCTCATCCAGCGCCTCCTCGAAGGAATCCCTCAGAGCTTGTATTTCTTGAGGCGGCGAAGTCTGCTGCTTCGGGTCGAGGAGAGCCCTGCCCGTCGCTGCGACTGTTGATGCTAGAGCTCCTGCGTTTGATAGATCATCTGAGCCAATATCGCCCGCGGCCATGTCTTTGACAAGCCCAGCGATCTCCCCTGGTAGCCCAATAGGTGGTAATCCTAAGGCGACTGACGCCGCCGGCAGGGCAAGTAGCTTTGCGAGCCGAAACCACTTGACACGCCGCAGAAAATCGCCGGCTTTGTTTACACCAGTTTTCCTTTCGTCGGCTTCATCACTGAGTTTGCTTGCAATGACGTCAAGAAGCGCAGCGCGGGCATCGTCGTAACCTTGGTATAACCAAGCGTTAAAGTCGACGAACAAGTACTTCTTCGGAGAGTCCTCCGGTTGGTGTTTACCCAGTGAGGACTTCGTTAACTTGATCATCGAGGATTTGCCAACACCCCAGTCGCCTGAAACGCCAATAGAGACCGGACGTCCGTTAGCCCGAACAATCATTTCCGCGATTGTGTCTGCAACGCCCTCGAAATTAAGAAAGTCCCGATCAGTCTCGTTGTCGGTCCACATAACAAAATACCGTCCTGTTGGCTCAAATGCGGGGCGTCTCCCTCTTGACCGCACGATACTTGCAACCAGCCAAATCGGGCGGAGACTCGCCCAAGGGTCGCAACAACGTGCTAACCAGGATGCCAAGGGTCCCATCCCGCTGGCAAGCGACAGCGTCCACACCCGTGGACAAGAATTCGAAGGTGCGGCCAATGTGACACTCATCTGCGCGGCAACCAAAAAGCCACGACCAACTGAGACGGGACAACCTCTCAAAAGGCGCCGCTGGAAAGACTAAACTTGAAACGGGTCGTGGCTCAATTTAATGATTTTCTAATGAGTTCGGTCGAAACGGCGCATCCCGGGGCCACTCCCCCAGCAAAGCCGCAGGTCAACGGGACCACCCCGACCCAATGTCTTATTCGAACAGACGACCGTTGCGTTCTTGATTCTTGCCACGGGTTCGGGCAACACTTTTGGCCAGCAGCGGGACTCCGTCTCCATTCCGGGCAGTCCCAGCTAAGGAACCCCTGGCATTGGCTTGGAAGCCCTCTGTGGCTGGTCGCAGTGGCGTTCGAGCAGACACCCCGGGCTGATCCGGCTGCCATCAGTATCACTCATTGCGCTCATCGGGATCCCCCTCTTGTGAATTCAACGGCGAAGCTCAGCGCTGCACACAAGACCAGCGCGGCACCCCCGATAAAGCCCCACCCCGGCCACGATCCGGCAGTAAAAGCCAGAGGAATTGCGATGCCTGTCATTGTGAAAGATAAAGGGGCAAACACACGGGCATAAGGTTGCCATTTTGGCGACTTGCGAACGTAACCGGCATTGCGAACTTCGACTCTTGCAGATTCAAAATACGCACTGGTGTACTGAACTTGTTCGGAGCTGACCCCCCGTGTTCTCGCCTCACGATAGCTGGCTTCCGCGAGTACATCGATGGCAAAACTGCGCACCGCTTCTTCGAAAGTTGCTCTTGGTGGCCCGACTACGTTTGCCGATCCAGGAACTGCGAAAGACATGAGATCTGAATCGATGCGCACCTCTACCGAAGACACTTTGGGCAACGGATCGGGCGTTGGGGCTGCCTCAGCAAGCGTGGTGGCTACCGTGGCGGGTTCCTCAACCGGTAATGACTCTGCCGGGACAGTATACCGGTCACCCGCAAGCGCGTCATAGTCCTCACTACCCTCGTATGCTTGTTCCTCGACCCACTCAGCAGCTTCGAGCAGGCCCCGTTTGAGCTGGTTGATGCCGCTAATGATTCTGCGGGCAACCGAAATCGGGATCACTTAGAATCACCCCCCCAACAAGCCGAGAGCTGCAGCAAGCACGGTCATGTCCCCGTCGGATTCACGCACCGGAATCTCCACGGAAGAGGTGCCCGCGCCGGGTAGCAGGATTGCCATCTGCTGGCGAGGTTTCGCTGTGCCAAAGATTGAGCGCAGCATGCGGTGGGTGGGGCGGAACTTGCGCACCGAGAGGGCAGCGTCTGTGTCCGGATTCTGCGTGACCTGGATCCTTAGGTTGTTGCTCATCAGAGCTTCCCTTCCTGAGCTGCACCGGGTGTGTCGCTCAAAGGAAGGCCAGGACCGCCCGAAACGTTAACCTCCGACTCCAGCACCATCTGCTCGATGCGCTGTAGAGCTTTCTTCAACGTCTTGGATATTGCAGCTGGGGAGACCCCACGCTCGGCTGCTACCTCAATGGAACGTTTACCTTCGTCGTACACCGCTTCAACGACAGCTCGTTGCACGGGCGGGAGCGCATTAATCGCACCCCGCACCACCTGGGCCCGTTGGTACTCCAACTCTTCGTCGTATCGCTCGAGGTAAAAGTCCTCGGCTGACCGCGTGGCACCAACCGGCTGGTCGCCGTGCTCGTTCCAAACTTCGAAGGAGCCGAACTTGACACCTTTGCGGTCTTGACGGTGATACGAGTGCCAGTTGTTGTACTCCGGGTTCGACAGCTGCGCGTCGGCTACTTCCTGAGCAGTGCGCCGCCTCGGCACTTTGACCTCTGCGTCTGCCTGCTGCTGGCGGTAATCCAAGTCGATAAGCACCGTCGCATCGCTGTCGGTGATCTCAAATGTCTCCGAGCGTTCTCCTGACGACTTACTGCTAGTTGATTCTGATTTGATAGTGACCTTCATGGCCCCTCCGCGTGATTGCGGAGGATCTGCGGAGCAAATTTGGTCTAGTAAGTGGAGAGGCGCAGGGACAGTTGAAGGCGGCGCACCATATGGTGACCGCCCTCAGTGGCTCCTGCAGTTCCTCCAGTAGGACGAAATTTGAAACCAAGCTCAGTTGTTGTTGCTAACCCGACATGGCCAATGCCGGGCGGTAGTAGGTCGTGGTCAGGCTTTGCTCGTCAGCTCTGCATGGACACCTGGTGGGTTGCCCGCGAATCACACCTTTCGTATTCCTCGCAAGCCCAGATGAATTCACTGGATACGCCGAAGTTCTGCGAATCCATGTATTTACTGGTAGGTTCAAGAAATTGTTAACCCATCCGGTTCGCCATCTCTTGCTTCTTGTTTCCAATGTAGAAAACGAGGTCGGACAACCTGGGACAAAAACCTGGACGGGGCAGGACAAGAGCGCGAGAGGAGCAGTGAGTGAAATTCAGCGACACCGTCAAGCTGCTCGGCAAGCCTCTGGCTCTGGGTAAGACTCAGGCAGCACGCGTCAAACGACTGGCAGACATCCTCACTGAAGATGTGGATCATGCAGACGAGTTCCACGCGGCACTGGGTGGCGACACAGTCCTGACGAAGTACGCTTCGGGTAGCAGACCTATTGGGTCTGACTTTGCTAGTGCCATCGTTGGCGGTGAGTACGGCACCTACTACCCGGACGGCTTGATCGACAAAATTGGTCAACTGCCCGACCAAGTGCGCAGGGCACTAGCGGACCAAGTTCGCTCAAGCGTCCCCTTTGCCTCCGCGGACAACATCGGTGACGTTCTCGCATCCCAACTAACCGAGACTCTCGTGGCTGTTCTGGATGACCCTGTGTTGAAAGACGCAACCGCCCAAACCCAGCGCGAATCCAGCCAAAAAGCCATACGACAACGCGCGCTGCCGCTACTACTCCAGCAGGCAGGGAGCTTGTGCCCGATGCCGGGCTGTTCTCAAACCTTGTTCGCAATCGATGACGCGGGCGGGCAGAAAGTTACCGGCGCTGTGGCTATTATCGATCCTCAGGGCGACAGCGGTGATCTGCGCAACCTCATCGTCCTGTGCTCCAACTGTGGGGAAAAATTCACCGGCACCAACCCTGCGATAATTGCCGACCTAAGCGGTGCGAAGAGGCAACTCGAAGAACGCCAAGAAGCAAATGCTCGGCTTATCCCTACTGGCCTCGAGTCCCAGATTCGTCGCGTGGTGGCAGCCGTCGCTGCGGTGCAACCGGACGACCAGCCATCAGCTGAGAACTGGAATGCCTACGAGGTTCGGCGCAAGATCACCACCGCGCGGATGCTCGTAACCAAAGTCGAGGGCTACGTCGCCGTCTACTTCAACTACATTGAATCCGCTACCAAAGACTTGAACCAAGAGGGCAATCTCAAATTCGAACGCATCCGTCGTGCCTTTGGTACCCAGTATGAATCTCTCGCTGACTCCGACCAAACCCAAGAACAGATCTTCGACTCGATGGTCGAATGGCTGATCTCGTTGACTGCCGGCGAGCGAACCACGTGTGAAGCACTTGTCTCTTATTTCATCCAAATTTGTGAGGTGTTTCGTGCGGATACCTAGCAAGCTTTACTCCTACAAAGAATCCCAGTTCCCTCACTTCCCTGTGTTCGTAGAAGCACTGAATCACGGGCCAGTTCATCCCGTGGATCTGTTTGAAGAATTAAAGGGGCATTGCCCGGCAGTTTCAGATTTCGTCGAAGTGCTCGATGCGCTATTCGCGCTCCGGGTTATCTCGGTAGACAAGCAAAGTGGGGAAATCAACCTTGTTAACTAGTATTTGGGCACCCGAGTTCACCGAAGACGGCAACCAGCGCCCACCGATCCGCTTTCACATCGGCCTCAACACGATTCTGGGCACCAATCGAGGCAAGAACTCCATTGGTAAATCTACTGTCCTTTACCTGGTTGACTGGGCACTCGGTGGTAGTCAGTTCGCCAAGACCAAGACGATCAACAAAAAGGCTGTTGGCCACCACACTGTCTACTTCACATATGAATTTGACGGGACCGAGTACTTCTTCAGCCGCAACACTGAGACACCAGAATTTATTGAGGAGTACACCGGCAACACGTACCAGGGTCTTGATGCTCGTCACCCGAAAGACGAGTTTACTGATTGGTTGAAGCAGAAGTATGGGCTAGGCGAGCGGGAAAAGTCCTTCAGAGCTCTCCAAACCCGGTTCTCACGAGTCCAAGAAAGTGCTTCAGCTGCAACTACTCGTCCACTTGCTGCGGTTCCCCAAGAACCCGCACTTCGAGGTATTGAGGCGCTTCAAGACTTGTTCGGCCTCTACAAGGGTCTGGTGGAGGCAACCGAAGTCGCCAACAGGGCAGAAGATGACGTCAAAGCTCTGACACGTACACAGAACAAACAGCTCTTGCGAGCCGCCACAATTAGGAATGTCAGCGGCGCTAACAAAGCGCGGACTCAACTCGCCAATACCGAGTCCGAACTACGCACGCTTCGCAACCGTACCGACAACTTGCTGAGCATCGAAGACCAGGAACGCTCCAGCGAAACTGCGCAACTCAAAGCCCAACTACAAGAACTGCGCATACGCGGGGGGCAATTCCAGGCGCAAGCTAACATCACCCAGCAATCTCTTCGAGGAACCCCACCGATTGAACAAGACGACCTCGATGCCTTGATGCTCTACTTTCCATCAGCGAACGTGGCCCGACTGCACGAAGTTGAAGGGTTCCATCGCGAATTGACCGAGGCGCTCCGTGACGAGTACCAGCGACAGTTTGACGAGTTCACGCGCGCTGGCGCAAAGATAAACCAACAGATCACCTACACCGAAGACCGTATTCGTGCGCTCGGCAAACCCATTGACATCCCGGACGAGACCTGGAACGAGTACGGCGAG
>NZ_JBQSVT010000070.1:0-9451 GCF_052376555.1 Specibacter sp. AOP5-B1-6 | reverse complement strand
TCGGCCCCTCGCCCTGCCCAAAAACACCAAACCACCCAAATCTGGGAATCAGTCAGACCCAAGACCGGATCGGTGGATCAAGGCTTAGCGGTGATCTTCAATCCTCGCTGACCCAGTACCTGGATCCTGGTGGTTGCTGCTTCTGATTCCGGATCGCCGGCCTTGGCCGGCATGTGTACATCGACTGGCTCAATCGCAAAGTCGACCGTTTCGGGCACATTTTCAATGACCTGGTCACCGAGTGGCGTGCCGATAGTCATGGTGCGCCCCTCAATATTCCAAGTACCTTCCGCAGTGAACTCAGCGTCATCCCAGACGGCACTGTAGGTGCCGTCCTCGCGCACATCCAGCTGGATATCATCGATGGGCATATATGAGTTAGAAAGCTCAGGAAAATTGACCGAGGCCTCCACAAATTCATTCTGGGCGCGGCAATCCCACTTGCCTGGCAAGAACGCGGCGAAAGAGTTTGCAGCAACAGTCTCAACAACCTGGGCTGCCGGGGCCTCTTGAACCTTGGCATCTGCCTGCGGGCTCGCACCTTGCGAGCATCCTGCCAGTGCGAGAATTCCTGCCACAGCTGCCGCCATAATGTGTCGCTTCTTCAATTGCATCCCCATAGTTTTTATGCCCGAATCCCCTAGACTGAGTTCCAGGGGCAATGTGTGTTCCCATGCATAATAGCCCACCGAACACGCCTATCGATTCGCCACGACAAAGCCCGTCTCTCAGTGTGAGAGACGGGCTTTTTGCTGGGTGGTTAAAACGCCGGGAGTGCCTCGCGGGCCTCTCAACAGGACAGGCCGCCCACCCGGCCGGCCAGCGCCGAATCCTGGTTGCGCACGAGGTGCGCGACGGCGGCCCAGATGTACGCTGTTTCCTCGCACTCGTCGTCTTCATCAACTTCGCCCGGGCCAGTCATCTCGACCGCAATGTTCATCAACCACTGGGCGTCAGAGCGATAGGCATAGCTCGTCTTGAATTTGTAGGCTGCATAGCCAGCAGCCATCAGTTCTTCGGCGGTGTAGGTCTTGTTTGCGGCAGTTCCGGGGGTTTGGGTCTTGGTGTTCAAGCAGTCCTCCTGGACGGTCAACGGGGACATGATCGCCGGATTTTTCCGGCTTGTACTACCTCATGCATAGTCAATGGGATCCCCTTGCTCAGCACCCGAAGGATTAGCGTGCCGATCTATAGCCCATCTCACCCGAAATGGCTGCCGCAACCTGTTGGACCAGCGGGAGGAGCTCGCGCATGCGGTCCGCCGGCATGTAAGGGGCAGTCGCCGAAACACTAATGGCAGCCACAATGCCCCCCGAGGCGTCGCGGACTGGGGCCGCCACACAGCGGATTCCGGGCTCATTTTCCTCCATGTCGTAGGAGTATCCGCCCTTGCGGTAGTGATTCATGCGCGCGACGAAGTCCCCCTCGGCCGTAGCGCCCGCCTTACGGGCCGCGGGTGAGGCTGCCGTCATATCTACCGGGGCTTCCGCACGCCAACGCTCCACCCATCCAGCTGCATCGTCGTCCACCAAGAGCGCCTTACCGATTCCAGTGCGCGTCAGAGGCATACGCAGGCCGACTCGTGAACGCATCTCCGCGCCACGCTGGCCAGGGATCTTCATCAGGTAGAGCACCGCCCCGTACTCACGAACGGCCAAGTGTACGGTGTCTAGCACTCGGGCAGCGAGGCCCTCCAAATGCTGACCAGCGACCGTGGTCAACGGGTTGGAGGAGAGTGCGCCGAATCCAAGTTCGATCAGAGTGGGGCCCAGACCTAGCCCCACCGGCGTCTCTCGCAAGTAGCCCTCGCTCTTCAGCGCCTGCAGTAGGCGGTGCACCGTACTACGGGGCAGTCCCGTTGCACGCTGGAGCTCCGGAGCCTCCTTCAAGCCGTCAGCCACGAGGCGCACGAGTGACAAACCATTCAATAACGTCTGAGCACCCTTCGGCGCATCATTGGACCTCGTCGTCAATTCCATACGTCCCACTATATGGGTCACAGTTGAACAATGTGGGACGTGAGGCCTAGTTTCGTTACATGCATCACAACAATTCGCCTGGACAGCCTGCCCTCGTGGCCATCGACTGGGGCACTTCCTCCCTACGTGCATGGTCGCTCGATCACGAAGGCTCTGTTCTGTCTCTGACGACGTCCCGCGACGGCCTGCGTGCTGTCGGAGCCTTCGCCACGGCCTCGCGAATAGAAGCCGCACAGGCGTTCGCCCAGACCTTGGCCACGCTCTCCGACAGGCTGGGAGCGCCCGGAGTGCCCGCGCTGGCCTGTGGCATGGTGGGCGCTGACGGCGGCTGGACAACGGCTGGGCGTCTCGATCTTCCGATCCGAGCAACAGCTGGGGCCTTCGAGCCGACAACGGTTCCGGATGCATCTCCCACGGTCGACATCGTTCCCGGGTTAAGGACCGCCCCGGATGCGGCGGGCTCGTGTGATGTCCTCCGGGGTGAGGAGACGCAGGTAATCGGGGCTCTTGCCCGCCTAGGCGACCCCGCCAATGTAACCCTTATTCTTCCCGGAACGCACACCAAGTGGCTGCGCGTGGCGGACGGCGAGATCGTCGACTTTGCAACAGTCATGACTGGCGAGCTGCACGCGGCATTGTTGGACGCGACAATCCTGGGTGATCCGGCTCGGCGCGCCACTGCGTCTGGAGCACCCGACACGACGCCGAACACCGAAGCGTTCGACGCCGGCGTTGCACATTCGCTTTCCAACCCCGGTCAACCATTCGCCGCCCGCCTTTTCAGTGCCCGCACCCGATACCTCTCTGGCGAGCTCCCACCTGCCTACATCTCGTCTTACCTGTCTGGTCTGCTCATCGGCGACGAGACTGCCGCAATGCTCGCGGGCACCCTCGCTCCCGGCGCCCTGGTTGCCTTGTGCGCCGACGGCCCTCTGGGCGACCTTTACCAGCGGGCCCTGTCCACCCAGGGCATTCTGGTACCGCTTCTGGAGGACACCGCCCTCGACGGATTGCGCGTCGTAGCCCGCGCCTGGGGACTTCTCCCTACTGCCCCCTCCAGCACCTCCAATTAAGGACCTCTCATGTATTCCTCCCCCACTGGACTCATCGCCATCCTGCGCGGCCTCACCCCCGAGGAGGCCCCCGAAATCGGCCGCGCGCTTTATGGCGCCGGCATCCGCACCCTTGAGGTTCCTCTCAATTCCCCTGAGCCGCTCGAGTCCATCCGCTTATTGCGCGAGGATCTGCCTGACGATGCCCGTGTCGGCGCTGGTACGGTCCTGACCCGCGCGCAGGTGGCCGACGTGGCGGCGGCGGGCGGCCAACTGATCGTCTCCCCAAACGCCAACGCCGACGTCATCGCGGCCGCGACCACCCTGGGCCTGGCCAGCTACCCGGGTGTAGCCACTCCCACGGAGGCTTTCGCCGCGCTCCAGATCGGCGCAACCGCGCTGAAGATCTTCCCTTCAGAGACTGTGGGGATCACCGGGATGAAGGCCTGGTCTTCGGTCCTTCCCGCCGGAACGCAACTGCTACCCGTCGGCGGCGTCGACGACAAAACTCTTTCGTCATGGCTGCAGGCTGGCGCTGCAGGAGCGGGTATCGGTTCCTGGTTGTACAAACCGGGCCGCACCATCGAGGATGTTGCCTCGCGTGCTGCCTCGCTCGTGGCAGCGTGGAATTCTCACCAGGCCATGTAAGTCTCCGCCGCCGGTGCCGGCTATCTCCCACGTACGAATGACTAGCCCTGCGCTAGCTCACGCACGCCTGTCTGGCACGCAGTGTCGAGCATTGAACGCGTCATCCAAAACCCCGTCATTTGAAAGGCATTTCATCGATGAAGATCAAATCCATAACCACCTATGCCGTCCCTCCGCGTTGGCTCTTCGTGAAGGTGGAGACCGACACTGGCGTGGTCGGCTGGGGCGAGCCCGTGCTGGAGGGGCGTGCGGCTACTGTCGCGGCCGCCGTGGACGAGCTTGCCGACTACCTGATCGGCAAGGATCCGCGCCGCATCGAGGACCACTGGACGGTCATGTACCGCTCGGGTTTCTACCGCGGCGGCGGCATCCACATGTCCGCGTTGGCTGGGCTCGATCAGGCTTTGTGGGACATCAAGGGCAAGGCACTCGGCGTGCCCGTCCACGAGCTACTTGGCGGGCAGCTTCGAGATTCCATTAAGGTTTACTCGTGGATCGGCGGTGACCGGCCGGGAGAGACTGCCGCTCAGGCGCGAGACGCCGTCGAGCGAGGTTTCAGCGCCGTAAAGATGAACGGGCCGGAGGAAATGCAGTACATCGATACGTGGGACAAAGTCGAGCGTGTGGTGCACAACGTGTCCGAGATCCGTGAGGCGGTGGGGCCCAATATCGGCATCGGCGTCGACTTCCACGGGCGCGTACACCGTCCCATGGCTCGCGTGTTGCTCTCCGAACTGGAACAGTTCCACCTCATGTTCGTAGAGGAACCCGTCCTCTCCGAACACGTGGACGGCATCGCCGACGTGCTGCGCGCGTCCTCCACCCCGATCGCGCTAGGCGAACGTCTGTACTCGCGCTGGGACTTCCGCCACGTGTTGGAGAGCGGCGTCGTGGACATTATCCAGCCCGATTTGTCCCACGCCGGCGGCATCACGGAAGTCCGCAAAATTGCCGCCATGGCCGAGACATACGACGTCGCGTTGGCACCTCATTGCCCCTTGGGACCGATCGCTTTGGCCGCCTGCCTTGCGGTGGACGCAGTCAGCTACAACGCAGTGATCCAGGAGCAAAGCCTGGGGATTCACTACAACAAGTCCAACGACCTGCTCGATTACGTTACGGACCCGAGCGTGTTCGACTACGCGGACGGCATGGTCAAGATCCCATCGGGGCCCGGCCTAGGCGTTGACATCAATGAGGAATACGTCATCGAGCGGGCCGAGCAGGGTCACCGTTGGCGAAACCCGGTATGGCGTCACGCCGACGGCTCCTTCGCGGAGTGGTGATGACTTTCCCCGACCGTTTATGCCCTCACACAGTCCACCCCAAAAATATTTCATTCCCCTTCACAACGAGGTGACCCTATGAATGCAACACTCGCTCCGTCGATTCTTCGCAAATTGAACCTGAAGATCATCCCGCTGGTGATCATCTGCTACTTCATCGCCAATCTGGATAAGACAAACATCTCCATCGCGGCACTCCAAATGAACGCCGACCTAGGACTAACGGCCACCATGTACGGTGTCGGCGTCTCCGTTTTCTACATCACCTATCTAATTTTTGAGGTGCCCTCCAACCTCCTCATGACGAAGGTGGGGCCCCGCATCTGGATTGCCCGCATCATGATCTCCTGGGGCATCATCAGTTCCATGATGTTCATGGTTCAGCAGCCATGGCAGCTCTACACGCTGCGACTTCTCCTCGGTGCCGCCGAAGCTGGCTTCGCCCCGGGCATCATCTACTACCTCTCGCAATGGTTCCCGCAGGCCAACCGTGCCCGCGCAATGTCCTTCTTCTACATGGGTTCCGTTGGCGCCTCTGTGGTGGGTCTTCCTCTGGGCGGCCTGATTCTGAATATGCATGGCTTCTTGGGCATGACCGGCTGGCGCTGGCTGTTCCTGATCGAGGGCATCCCAGCCCTTATTCTGGGCGTCGTCATCCTCTTCGTGATGCGTGACACCCCGCACAAGGCGCCGTGGCTCTCGCGCGCCGAAGCTGACGACCTGGTCGCCGTCCTCGAGACCGAGCGTGGTACAGCCATCATCGGGGCCCACGTCCCCTGGTACAAGGCGATCGCCAACCGGACCGTCATCGGACTTTCCGCAGTCTGGCTGTTCCAAGCGTTTTGCACCATCGGCGCCACCCTTTTCATGCCGCTGATCCTCAAAGGGCTGGTCCCGAACTCCAGCAGCGTCATGGTCGGAGTACTGTCCGCAGTGCCGTTCCTGGTCGCCTGCATCTTCATGTACTTCAACGGCCGCAGCTCCGACCGAACCGGCGAGCGTTCCAAGCACCTCTCATTTCCGCTCATCGCGGCCGGCGTCTGCATGGCCTTGGCCCCGTACAGCCCGCCCGCGGTCGCCTATGTACTGCTTATTCTTGCGGTGGGCCTCACCTTCGCCCTAACTCCAGTGTTCTGGGCCGTGACGACAGAAAAGATCGTAGGCGTCGCAGCCGCAGCGTCCATCGCCGTCATCAATACCGTGGCCCAGTTTGCCGGCCTTGGCCTGCCGCCCGTCCTTGGCGCCATCAAAGACAGCACAGGAAACTACAACGGCGGCTTGCTCCTTATCGCTGTGGCGCTGATCGTCGGCGGTGTACTAGGGCGGCTAGTTACCCGCAATCACCGTTCGCACAATCACCCGACAGTCCCGTCAGCTGGGTCGGCTATTTCAGATTCACACGACAAAACAGCGACAGGCGAGGTGCCTACTCGATGACCCCCAGCACTGACTCCCAGCTCTTCACATCGAGGCGGAAGACGCCCCTTCTACAACACGCGCCCCTCCCGGACATGCTGATCAATGCGCTTGGTCAGCACCACGAGATCGTCGACTTCCACACCCTCTCTGCCGCAGATTTCACTGCGCGGGCAGCGGAGTTCGAAGTCTTGATGACCAATGGTGAGGACACCGTTACGCGCGAGCGGATCCAGTCGCTACCTTCGCTCGGGCTCATCGCCAACTTCGGAGTGGGCTATGACGGTATCGATCTGCAGGCAGCACGTGAGCATGGAGTGCAGGTAAGCAATACTCCGGACGTACTGACGGACGACGTAGCCGACCTGGCCATCGGTCTCTTGTTGGCGACCTCACGTCAGATCCCGGCAGCACAGCGCTTCCTAGAGTCCGGCGCGTGGGCTGGAGGCGGCTATACCTGGACAAGCAAGGTTTCCGGGTCGCAACTGGGCATCGTTGGCATGGGGCGAATCGGAGAAGCGATCGCACGAAGGGCTTCGGCATTCGACATGCCTGTCCGCTACTTCTCCCGCCATCCCAAGCAAGAGCTCCCCCATGACTTCGAACCATCATTAGTGAAACTTGCCACCTGGGCAGATACTCTCATTGTCTGTGTCCCCGGAGGGAAAGAAACCAAAAGGCTCATCAATGCTGTAATCCTACGAGCCCTCGGCCCACGTGGCCTCCTCATCAATGTCAGTCGCGGATCAGTCGTGGATGAATTGGAGCTCATTGAGGTGCTCCATGCTGGCGAGCTTGGAGGTGCAGGGCTCGATGTTTTCGCGGACGAGCCTCGGGTTCCCAAGGAGCTGCAGGGGCTCCCAAACGTAGTACTCACTCCACATATGGCTAGCGCGACGTTGCAAACGCGAGAAGCCATGTCACAGCTCGTCGTGGAAAACGTCAGGGCATTTGTAGCCGGCCGACGTCTTGCGACGCCTGTTGACCCATCACTCTGATAGGGGACGATCCAGACCCATAGACTAGCCAAACGTGACGCTTCTTAGTCATGAAGTAACCGCTATCTGAAAGCTGCCGTCGTGAAACTTGCGCCCGTTCCCTATCGCTACGTCAACGCCCTATCATGGCGTTTGGCCAGTGATTTATGTCGCCGCCACAATGAACTTTTCATCACGTTCCCTGGAGGCGGATCGGACGCGCATGCGGATGCGCTCATGGTTTCGACCGACAGGGACGTATGGTTTCAGATGCGCCGCCGCGGTGGCGGGGTTGCCACCCACGGGGAGAAACTTGAGATTATTGAATGGGCCGATGTTTTCGCTGCAGAGAATCCCCGAGAAATAGTTCGTCGAATGGAGGAGAGCTATGGCATAACGCCATCGAAGTCCTCAGCTCCTACCACGCCGCGCACCATGGGATACCGTGTGATATCGGCAGCGCTGGATGCAACCTTGAATGACACCCGCAGGTGGCGCGTCGACGCATCTTCATCTCCCGTATCCCTACAAGATGAGACGAACGGTATCGATCCCGTTGGCCCAATAAGCTTGGGATGGGTCCCAGGGCACACAAGATGGCACCTCCATTGCGATGACGATATGTTGGCCGTATTTGACTCATTCGGCCATGTGAAGACCGACCGCGGTATTACCAACCTCTTGGCTGCATACAAATCACTGAATCGTCGTGTTGGTGCTGTACTAAACGACGCACTCGGACACCGTCTACCCTGAGAGTCCAGCTGCTCACCTGAGCACTTCGGGACTGCCCCGGCTTTGCTTGACTACCTGACTTCTGCGAATCGGTTCCTTGCAGCAAGGATATTGATTATGCCTAGGGCTTTCCTTCCGAGTTCACTCTCGGATGCCGGCAGTCTCGTCCGGTACGGTTGACTGACCAGGACTTCAAAACTCTCTGGAGAATTCCATGCCCCATCAAGTCCAGTCAGATCCCGGTAGCAAGGTCTGGAGCTACCTCCAATCCGAATTGGGCACAAGATCCGCGACACCGTCGAACCTCGCTGTTGGGTACCTGCGGACATATCTCACCGGTGTGGAACCCGTAGTGCGTGGGGACTGGCCTGCCATCGGAAGGCGATTCGAGCATCTGGTATTGACTGGCACCGATCCCCACGTCATCACCGCCGAGGATCTACTATCTGTTTCATTCCTGTCCGTGAGCATCCCTCCCCGAGCAGCCTGGGCGATTCTCACCACCCAACGTGCTGCGATCACTGAGAAGTTGGAACAAATCCCCGAAGAAGTGTCCATTGAACACACCAATTGCACCCTAGCTATGTTCGAAGCTGATTCTCCGCTGCAAGAACTATGGGATCTCCTGCGACGAGATGAGAACGGAAAACTATGGGGCATGGGTGCAACCAAGGTCAGCAAGGTGTTGGCGCGCAAACGCCCTCATCTGGTTCCTATCCAGGACCGCGTAGTCGTGGCCGAACTGGACGCCACAGACGCGGGTTACTGGACCATGTGGTGGAAAGCCATGCACCTGCGTGAAAACGGCAAATCCCTCGTTGCAGATTTTGCCCATGAGTTGCGCGACCGCGTCCCCGAAGCCGGGAAGCTCAGCCTCCTGCGAACATTGGACATAGCCATTTGGATGCACGGGACCCACCGTGGATAGCCCCTTATCTACGCCGAGCTGTCTCCGTTCGGTACACGCCGAGCAACGCGACCCCATGACAGAGTGGAATTCAGTGGGCCGGGAACTCTGTGACATTCGAACCGAAACAGCCCACGCTGACCGCCCATAATTATGAGCGCACCGAACTAGCAATGAAAACTATCGCCGCAGGTCAAAGCATGTTGAGTACTCAAAATCCATCGTCAGTTATCAACGTTTATGAACCCCGCTGTCGTCTCGATCGTTAATTTCGACTTGCCAATGGTCGTTCCTGGCCTTTGTTGGTTCGAAAGGCGCGCAACAATGGATGGTACTGAAGAGTCGGCAATTATCGCCCAATTTAATGAGTTTCTAATGAGTCGGTTACATTCATCCACTGTTTCAGACCAATGCATAACCATCCCAAAATATTCGATGCCGCATCGTTGAC